>JAYSTV010000439.1:0-2622 GCA_043719425.1 Acidimicrobiia bacterium
CTCGAGCGGTCGCGCATTCGGGTCAGCTGATCTATGACCTCCGCACCGCAGTCGGGCTTAGCCAGCGTGCCCTTGCCATCGCAACGGCACCACCCAGTCAGTGATCTCGCGTATGGCAGGCCCCGGGCCCGTGGGCCACGATGGGTCCTCACCACCACGCTCCGGAGGCCACCCTATGAACACCACCTACGCCACGACGGTGCTCACGGCACGGCGGGTGATCACGATGGACCCGGTTCGTCCGGACGCGTCAGCCGTTGCCATTCGTGACGGTCGCATCGTCGCGGTGGGGTCGCTCGATGAGGTGCGCTCTGCGCTCGCCGATGTCGAGCATGACGTGGATACCCGTTTCGCCGAGTCGGTGCTGATCGCCGGATTGATCGACCAGCACCTGCACCCGTTGCTGGGTGCGAGCACGCTCACGACGGAGGTGATCGCTCCCGAGGATTGGGTGTTGCCGACGCACACCTGCCGCGCCGCCAACACTCCGGACGAGTACGACGAGCGCCTCCGCGCCGCCCACTCGCGGCTCGGTGCGACGGAGTGGTTGTTCTCGTGGGGCTATCACCACTTGTGGCACGGTGAGATGCACCGAGCACGCCTCGATGCGATCACCGCCAACCGTCCGACGGCCATCTGGCAACGGTCGTGTCACGAGTGGTACCTGAACAGCGCGGCTATCGACGCGCTGGGAATCAACGCGGAGAACATGGCCGGACATGGTCCCGCCAGCGAACAGCTCGACGTGGCCCGAGGCCACTTCTGGGAGAACGGCTGGATGGTGCTCCTCTCCCGCCACCTGATGCCCCGGTTCCTCACCGAGGCCCGGTTCCGGACCGGGCTCGCCCAGCTGGTGGCCTACCTGCACATGAATGGGGTCACAGCCATTAACGAGCCGGGTATCGCGTGGAGTGTCGAGCCCTGGCACTTGTACCAAGAGATCCTCGGTGCCGAGGACGTCCCGTTCACCAGTACATTCCTGGTGGACGGCCGCACGCAGTGTGTCCGTGGCATCGATCCGTCGGCCGTCGTCGACGATGCCAACGAGCAGATCGCGCGCGCACCGTCCGGGAAGGTCAGCATGGTGCCGGGCCAAGTGAAGCTGTTCGCCGACGGGGCGATCATCTCGCAACTCATGCAAATGCGTGACGGCTACTTGGACGCCGACGGTGGACCCGATCCGCACCATCACGGCGAGTGGATCATGGAACCGGTCGACCTTCGCCGCTACTTCGACGCCTACTGGGATGCCGGCTGGCAGATTCACGTCCACGTCAACGGCGACCTCGGCCTGGAGGTCCTGCTCGACATTATCGACGACGCCATGGCGCGCCGCCCCCGAGTCGACCATCGAACCACCATCGTGCACTTCGCGAACTCGACCGAGGAGCAAGTCGAACGCATCGCCCGGCTCGGAGCGATCGTCTCGGCCAACCCTTACTACCCGGTCGGCTTCGCCGACAAGTACCGCGACCACGGCCTTGGCCCGGCCCGTGCCGACGCCATGGTCCGCGCCGCATCCGTATGCGCGCAGAACATCTCGTTGTCGTTTCATTCCGACCTACCCATGGGCCCGGCCGACCCGCTCGCCATGGCCGGGTTCGCAGTGAACCGGATCACCCACTCAGGTCGGGTCGCCGGACCCGAGCAGCGAATCTCGGTGCACGAGGCGCTGCGTGCCGTGACCATCGGTGCTGCGTACTCGTGGCGACGCGAGCTCGATCTTGGCAGCGTCGAGGTCGGCAAGATCGCCAATTTCACCGTCCTCGCCGACGACCCGTACACGCTCGACACGGTCGATCTCGCCCGCACCCGGGTGCTCGGCAGCATCTTCGAAGGACGCTGGTACCCCGTGCCGACTGCCCATCAGGAGGCCCGCCTCTCCTCACCCGTGATCGCTCCGCAACAGGTTCCCTTCGGCGGCGTCACCGCGTTGTGCAACCACGGGTGCGGCTGCGAGGTCGCCCAGTTCCTCGTCGACCACATCACGAAGTACGGCCTCTCCGCCTAGGCAACGATGGGCTGCCCGCTGCAGCAGCGGGCGAGCCCTCCCCATTCCATTTTGGCCTTCGGCCCCGCAGAGGAAGATGGGCGATCGCGAGCGATCGTCGGCAAGAACCTACTTAGTCACGGCCGTGTACGCGCTGGCCCCGTTGTTGACATCTTTGGTCCTCGCACCGACGACCACGAGGGCCAATGCAGACGTGCGCGCGGTGATGCGAACATCAAACCTGGCGGTCGCACCCGCGGCGAGCACAGGGATGCTCCACGTCAGGACGGACCCAATTCGTATCGCCCCAGGAGTGGCAAACGTGTAGTCCCCATTGAGGGGCACCGTGAAGGCGACGAAGACACCGTTTGCCGTGGCCGGTCCCTGAGTTCGTCGCGGTAACGACGTAGGCGATCTCGCCACCGCGACGAACGTATGCGGGTGCAGCGATAGTGACGCGAAGGTCGGCAACGGCGATCACCGGGTGCAGGTTCCGCAGATCTGGCCGCTGGCCGAGCTCGTGGCTCGGCTCACCACCCCCTCGCAGCAGGCACTCCCGCCCGAAATTGAGCGTGCTCTGGCAAAGAGCAACTTCGCGCCAGCCCTGGCGTGGGCGACGACACGAAACTTGG
>JAYSTV010000440.1:0-2619 GCA_043719425.1 Acidimicrobiia bacterium
GCCAGAAGGCCGAGTCGTAGGATCGAACGTCATGTCGATTTCTCGGAGGGCATTACATGAACGAACACGCGGGCTATGCAGCGGCGGTCACCATTCGCCTTGCCCTTCTGCAGGAACTGGCCGCAGCGGCCTATGCCGGTGGGGTGCTGCCGAACTCGGTCGTCGACCGCGGGCCGCTCAGCCAGATCCCGGGCACCTATGGCGTCGACGTGCACGTCGACTCTCCGATGGTTGCGATCAACACAGATCGGTCGCTGATACTGCGGCTGCGAGGCTGGGGCAAGTTGGGTATGGCGCTCGGTGACGCGACGTTGACGTTGCAGGAGATGCTCATCGAGAACGAGGTAACACTGGTCCCCGAGTTTGGAGTCCCCAATCCGGCCGTTTCGGCTGGGGTGGATCACCCAACGCTGCTGCTGTCGTCGAACCCCTTCGGCATCAAGACGACGTTGACCTCGCTCGACGGAAGCGTGATTGACGGCGGTTTGCTCCGGCAAGGGGTGCAGCAAGTGACAGCAGATTCACTGAACGCCGTATTCGGCGGCGGCGTGCTCGATCGGCTCACCAACACCTTGCCGATCGCGGGTATTGCGACCGACCAACGAGCGACGGGCGACTGTGTCGTTGTTCCCGAGGGGATCGTTATCGGCATCAGTCTTCCGGGAACCAGCGGAGATCGATCTGCCCTTCGAGCCTTTGGGTCGACGTCTCTCGCATACGCCGTGAACCCGGACTTTGTGGTGAGCGGATTGTCGGAGTTCGTCGATCGGATGCGTGATCGATTTGCCGCTCTGGCCGACCCGGCCACCGTGGGTCCGTTGAGTCTGATGCCAATCGACGGTGCCCTCGCCGTGCGGACGAAATTTCGTTCGGAGCGAGCGTCGCTGAGGCTGCGCTTCTCGATCATTCCGACGCTTCATCGAGCGCCACCGTCGCACCTCTCCTTTTCGGTGGTCGATGTTGAACATGGGGGCTCCGCCAACAGCGTGGGCGACGCGATCGTCTTGTTCTTCACTGAAACAGGGGACAACGAGCCTGACTACGAAGTAGTTCTCAACGAGGAGTTCGCCGCACAAACCATTGTGACCGAATCGTCTTTTGTGCTCCCCAAGACAACGACGCCAAAGCTGACGGGAGCGTTGCGGTCATTCACTCCGACCGTCGACGGGCTGGTAGTTGATGTAGCCGTTTCCTCTGCGTTACCGCCGAGCGCGGTGGTCATCGGACCAACGAACGGGCGCGTCGGTGAGCGCTCTACGTACCGTCTCGTCCTGCCGATTGGCCACATGGCCGAAGACCCCCGGCTTGACCTTGTCTGGTCCCTTGACAATCAACTCGAAACCCTTGAGGTGTCTGATTCGTCGGCGGCGAATACGTCGGTCGCGGCGGACTTTCGCGGGCTGGATCTCGTCGCCATTGCCAACGCCGGGTTCCGCACTCTCGGGTCTGGTAGTCGTTTCACCGGAGAATTGACCGGAGGATTCACCGACATCTCCGAGCATCCCACCGAGGTGTTTGAGCCAACTACCGGTCGAGACCTCAGTTTCACGACGGACTTTTCGTCCGGTCCCCTCGCGTTGATCGGCACCGTGATCGTGCGCGCTCGGGCGACTCGAACCTTTGGCACCGATACCGAAGTGGCTTTCGCCGCGTCGTTGGTCGTCCGAGTTTCGTAAGGCTCGCCGCCGTGGCTATGGCTGATGTCGACGCAGCACCGTGAGCCGCGACGCCAGTTCGTCGCGCTCGATGTAGCAGCTCTGCAAATGGCGTGCCCCGCCCGACGAAAAGCCGGTTCGGCCGTGCAGAACCCGCCGATTATCGACCATGTACAGGTCACCGGCCCCCAGGGGAATCCGGAGTTGATACTCGTCGCTCTCGCGCATGGTGCCAAAGAGGCGATACGCGTCGTAGTAGGCGTCCATCTGATCGAAGGCCATGAGAAATGGTGTAACCGAGTGGTTTGAGTACCGAATTTCGCGAATATCGCCGCGTCCATCAAGCCCGATGACGGTGCTGAAATTCTCGTGTTCGGCCGAGGAATCAGCGAAATGAAATCGGTGCATCGTGGTGCTGAGAAGCCGGAAAGCGTCCGGGCGTTGTTGGCGAATGTCCTCGGCGATTCGGAAGCCGTCGACGAGCGTGGAGGCACCACCGCTCGCATCGGCGCGTAGGAAGTGCTGGAGTTGCACCGATGGGGCCGGGTCCCGGTACCCCTCGTCGGTGTGGGTGACGAGCGGGAGGTTGGTGTAGGCGACCGAGTTCGCATCCTCTTTGGAGATCACATCGAACACTGTTCCCCAACTCGTCGTCCGGAGCTCGCCGAACTGCCGGGCGACATTCAGCACGGTGCCCGGTTCGCACGAAACGTCGCTGAGAAGACCCAGTCCGTAGCGAGAGAAGCCGTCGAGAAAGGCAATCTCGACGGCTGCATCGTCGACGAGTTTTGGATAGCTAGCGCGAGGAATTTCCGCGATCATCGATGCGTCCCAGAGGACGATCTGCGGGCGCTCGATCGACGCGCCGTTCGAGTAGTCGTGCTGACGGAGCCACGCTTCGGAAAACACACTCTCGTGTCCATCCGCGGCCCAAACAATGCGGATGTCCCCACCGTCGGTGAAC
>JAYSTV010000045.1:0-1805 GCA_043719425.1 Acidimicrobiia bacterium
CAATCCGTGTCGAGATCGTGGAGCCGCTTCGTCGGCTGCGCGTGATCGTCGACGCCCCCGAGGCGGGGCTCTCGGCCAAACTGGAGTTCACCTCGCGGGGCCCGGCGTTTGAGGAGCCGCACTATCGCTTTGCGCCTGGCCACCTCACCACCTTCGACATCACGAGGCTCACGCAAAACGGAACGTGGTCGGGCTGGATTGACCACGACGGTGAGCGAATCGCCGTGGATCCCGCCGCCTGGCAGGGCACCCGCGATCGGTCGTGGGGTATTCGCGGGGTCGGTGGTCGCGAACCCAACCTGGCTCCCGATGGTCCGGGCCCGGCCTTCTACTGGCTGTGGGCTCCGCTCAACTTTCCCGATACCAATGTGTTGTTCGATGTGAACGAAACGCCGGCCGGAGTCAGGTGGCACGAGAACGCCCAGATCGCTCCCGTCGGCAACGATCCGATCGCCCTCGCTGCGTTGGTACGCGAAGGTACGCACACGTACGAGATTGGATGGAAGCCAGGAACACGTCACGCGACCTCGTTCGAAATGACGTTGCGTCACGACGACGACACGAGCACCGTTCGTCTTGACGTCCTCAACACCTTCTTCATGCCGGGTATTGGCTACATGCATCCCACGTGGGGACACGGCATGTTCGTTGGCCCCAACGAGCGAATGCACGACGAGTACATCACCGCCGAAACGAATGAGGCTGAACTTGCGTGGCAACACGTGCAACATCTGGTGCGAGCCACTCGCCACGACGGTGTCGTTGGCTATGGCCTCCTGGAGATGTTGCTCATCGGCCCCCACGCGCCATCGGGCTTTACCGACTACACCGATATGCGCGCGTAGTATCTACGATTCGGTGGCCCGCTGTCGGCCAAGTAGGAGAGCGCTCACGACCATGGCGAGACCAACGATTTGGAGGACGCGTACCTTCTCGTCGAGGACCCACCACGCCGCAACGCCCGAGACAACGGGAACGAACACGAGAAACAACGCCGGTCGAGCCACGCCCACGCGACCGTTGGCCCACGCCCACACACTCCACGCAATGAAGACGGGCAGGGTCACGGCCCACAACATCGATAGCCAGGCGCCCGTGTTCACCCGACTCCAGTCTTGACCGAAGGCGAACGGACCGGCCACGACAAGCATCACCGCATAGGCCACGGTCATCGACCACGTCGTCAACGATGCTGCCGGGTAGCGCCTGGTCAACGGGCGATTGATCACGAGATACGAGGCGTAGAGAAACGCGGCACCGAGCGAAACCCCATCGCCCCATTTGATCTCGACGCGTCCGTCGCTTCGACCGATAACAAAGACCACGGCCCCGATCAGAGCCAGCAGGAGAGCGGCGATATGGCGGCGGCTCAGTATCTCCACGCCGGTGGCCCACAGAAGGAGGGCCACGAATAGCGACGACATCCCCGTCAGCAGCGACGACGAGAACGCGCTCGTCTGACTGAGCCCGATGGTGAATCCGAAGAGATAGCCGAAGAAGCCAACGCCGCCCGCCACCGCAATGCGCGGGCGGTCGGCTCGCTCAGGGAGGTACGGATGACCGCGGCGACGATGGTTCACCGCCATCAACAGCCAACCGATACTCACCATGGCGGTGAACCGGACGACGTTGAACGTGGCGATATCGAAGCGTTGCAAGGCGCGCTTCATCACGACGAAGTTGACGCCCCACACCGTGACCACGCCGAGGCATGCCAGGTCGACGGTTCGCGAGCTGACATTCGATGGCATCATGGCCAGCGTGCCAGGTCCAACGCCAACGTGTGAGCGCCTTTCGGCCAATCG
>JAYSTV010000441.1:0-6328 GCA_043719425.1 Acidimicrobiia bacterium
TCGCGGGACCCGTCGCTTCGAGTTGTCCTAGCCGGGCGGAGCGACCGGCTGCGCGGTGCCTACGGACACTGGTCGTCGCCCGCTCGACGGACCCGACACGGGGTCGCCCTCCAACCGAATCTGGACACCGACGGTGAACTTTGGCAGCGCCCGTTTCCTCGGCGGTTGCGCCTCCGAGGGGGCCCGGGTCGAGCATTGGTGCTGTCTGACGGCGCAATCGAGGTCGTGCAGGTAGCTCGGCCTGGGTAGTCCGACCCTATTTGACTGAACCGGCTGTCAGTCACGAAGAGTGGTTGCTACGGTGAAGGGGTGTTCGATGATCGTGACCTGCCCGAGTTGGAATCGGCGGTCGGCCAAGATCCGCGCAACGCCACGGCGCGTCTGCGTCTGGCCGAAGCGCTGCTCGGTCTCGGCCAAGCGAGCGGTGCCCTCGTCCACGCCCGCATCCTGTTGACCTCGGCCCCCGACGACCCGGTGCTTCTGGGGCTGGCGGCCATGGCGGCTGACCTGAGCGGTGATCCGCGCAGCGCCTCGTCGTTCGGAGCGCGAATGCGAGGGGTCCAGGAGTTGTCGTCGTCGGGGGGCCGGAGCGAGCTCCGGTCGGCACCAACGCCGATCGACGGAACGCTATCGCCGACGTTGTCCCTGCTCGGCTGGCGCGATGTGGCCGGCATGGCTGAGGAGAGGCGTCGAGTAACCCGCGAGCTCGTCGATCGTTGGAACGCCGCCCTCTCCGGCGGGGTGCTGGTGACTGGCGGGGTGTTGCTCTACGGTCCGGCGTCGACGGGCAAGCGGTTCTTTGTCCATGTGGCCGCTGGCGAGTGCGCTCTCCCCGTGTTCGAGGTTGACTTGGCCGCCTCAAGCGATCCGTGGGGCGAGCCCGATCCGGCGTCGCTTGCCTCGGTGTTCGCCGGCGCTCGGGCGAACGGTCCGGTGGTGTTGCTGTTGGCCAACGTCGAAGCGGTGACTCACCGCCGCCTGCGTTACACCGCCAATGGCCGTCGGGTACTGACTGAACTGTTGGCGGGCCTCGACAGCCTGGCCGGTACGAACGTGTTCGCGGTCGCGACCTCATCGGCCCCGTGGCTTGTGCAACCGGTATTGCGAATGCCGGGTCGGCTCCTTGATGCCGTGCTCATCGGCCCGCCCGACCGTTTGGCCCGGCACCACCTCGTGCTCGGCTCGCTTCGCCGGCGCGGCGTGGCGAGCGACATCGATGTCGACGCGGCGGCCGACGACATGCAGGGCTACACGACTGACGACATCGAAGCTGCCCTTGATACGGCGGTGGCCCGGGCGTACGCCGACTCCACCAAACTGGGCCGCGTCACCCGCGTTCAGCACGCGCACCTGCGGACGGCGTTGGCGAGTCACCCCCGGCGAGCCGACGCCTGGTTCGATAGCGCCTACAACTTCCCCGAGTTCACCGACGACTCGGCCCAGTTCGATCCGCTCTTCGACTACATCCGCCGCCACGTCCGACGGTCCTAGCGCCGGAGCGGCGCAGCGACTCGCCGACCGCGGGCCGCGGGCCGCGGGCCGCGCTGAGCTTTCCCCGCTTCGGTGAGCCCCTCGGCGGGTAGCGTGCTCGGCCGTGTCTGAGGATGGTTTGGTCGGAGAACGTCGAGCGAATGTGCTCGGGGCGGGTCTCATGGGCGGTTCCGTTGGCTTGGCCTTGCGGGCCCAGGGCTGGCACGTGTTTGGCTCGGACCACAACGAGGCGAACGCTCGGCGCGGCGTCGAGCGAGGAGCCTTCGACGCCGTTGGCTTTGACGAGTCTGCCGAGCTGACGTTTGTCTGCACGCCGGTACTGGCCGCTCCCGCGTTGGCCACGGAGGCGTTACGTCACGGAGGCGTCGTGACCGACATCGGCAGTGTGAAGGCGCCGATCGTGGCGGCCGTGGGACACTCGCGGTTCGTCGGTGGTCATCCCATGGCCGGTTCCGAGCTCGACGGAATCGACGGGTCCGATGCCGACATGTTTCAAGGTCGCACCTGGGTGCTGACCCCCACCGCTCAGACCGATACCGACGCCTACGCCCTCCTTCATGCGGTGGTCACGTCGTTCGGCGCGCTTGTGGTCTCGGTGCCACCGGAGCAGCACGATCGACTCGTGGCGACCGTGTCCCATGTGCCCCACCTGGCGGCCGCGTCGTTGATGTGCGTAGCGGCCGATGGCGCCGAGGAACACGCCACGTTGTTGCGCCTCGCAGGCGGCGGCTTTCGCGACATGACCCGCATTGCCGCCGGGCACCCGACGATCTGGCTCGATATCTGTGAGTCCAACCGCGATGCGATCGTCGCCGGTATGGACGAGCTCATTACGGATCTCGGACGGGTCCGCGCCGTCGTTGCCTCCGGGGATCGCGGGCAACTCCGCGCCATGTTGCAGCGTGCTCGGGAAGCTCGCATCAACCTTCCGGTGGGAGCGCCGCCGGCTGAGGAACTGGTCGAGGTGCGCGTGCCGATTCCCGATCGACCGGGCTTCATCGCCGAGGTCTCCACGCTCGCGAGTCAGCTCGGGGTCAACATCTACGACGTGGAGATCAGCCACTCGGCCGAGGGTGGCGGCGTGCTGGTGGCCGTCATCGCGCAGACGTCGTCCGATCTTTTGCGGGGCGGGCTGTTGGCGCGCGGCTTCAAGATGTCCGTCGCCCCGCTTGGCCAGGTTTGACGGTGGCTGGGTTCCGAGGCTTTCCCGATCCGCTCCCGATTGTTCCGCTCGGGTTCGCCCTCGACGCCGACGTGATCGTGCCGGGGTCGAAGAGCTTGACCAACCGAGCTGTGCTCGTCGCCGCTGCAGCCCGCGGCACCACACTCCTTCGGGGTGTGCTGGCCAGTGACGACACGCAAGCCATGATCGACGTGGTTCGGGCGGTCGGCGTCTCCGTGATCCACGACGACGTGGCCTGCAGCGCGCAGGTGACGGGGATGAACGGCGCTCCCATCGCGAGTGGTCCCGATGAGGTGCGGGTCGACGTTCGCCGTTCGGGCACGACCGCCCGTTTCGTCGTGCCGTTCTTGGCCGCGGGCACCGGGCAGTTCGTGGTTGACGGGCATGAGCAGATGCGCGCTCGTCCGATGGGTGACCTCTACGGGGCCCTCGGTGATCTCGGCGTGCGCACGGAGGCCCTCGGCGGGGTCGGTGCGCTGCCGGTTCGGCTGCATGCCTCGGGCTTGGCTGGCGGCATGGTGAAGGTCGCTGGATCAGTGTCGAGTCAGTTCCTGTCCGGGCTCTTGTTGGCTGCGCCCCTGTCCAAGGCGGTGACGGTGATCGAGGTTGTCGGCGATCTCGTGTCGATCCCATATGTGCGCTTAACGCTTTCGGTCATGCGAGCGTTTGGGGCGGTGGTCGACAACCGAGACGAGAAGCTCCTCGTCGTCGAGCCGACTGGATACGTGTCGCCCGGCGTGTTTGACATCGAGCCCGACGCAAGTGCGGCGTCGTACTTTTTTGCGGCAGCGGTGGCGACGGGCGGACGGGTGCGGGTTCCGGGGTTGGGTTCGGGTGCTGAACAGGGCGATGTGCGCTTTGCCGATGTGCTCGCATCGCTGGGTGCTGAGCTTCACCGAACTGACGACGCGCTTGAGGTCGTATCCAACGGGCCGTTGCGGGGCGGGGTTGTTGACATGACTGACTGCTCCGATACCGCTCAGACGCTGGCCGCCATTGCCCCCCTGGCGACCGGTCCGATCACCGTGACCGGCATCGGGTTTATTCGGGAGAAGGAAACTGACCGGATCGCCGCCGTCGTGGCCGAGCTTCGACGCTTGGGTATCGAGGCGACCGAAGATGTCGATGGGTTCACCATCACCCCGGGCCCGACTCGTGCGGCTGTGGTGGAGACCTACGATGACCATCGCATGGCGATGAGTTTTACGGTCTTGGGGTTGGTCCGGCCGGGAGTGTCCATTGCTGATCCCGGCTGCGTGGCGAAAACCTTTCCCACCTTCTTCGACGTTGTCGAATCTCTGCGCGCTGATCATCTGCGCGCTGATGAAACTGCGAGTCGGTCATGACCGATCGACTTCGGGTCGTCGCCATCGATGGTGTTTTGGGTGCCGGCAAGACCACCGTTGCTCGCCGCCTAGCCACGCGGCTCGGGCTCGAGTACCTCGATACTGGGGCGATGTATCGCTGCATTGGCTTGGCCTGCCTTCGTCAGGGTTTCGTGGTCCACGACGCGGGGTCGCTCGATGGCGACAGCGGATCGTCGCTTCGCGCGGCAGCCATCTCGGCCGCCCGTTCGGCTGTGATCGAGGTGCGCAGCGCTGCCAACGGCGAGCCGCGAGTGCTGCTCGATGGGGCCGACGTGAGCATCGACGTTCGCTCGCCCGAGGCGGCCCGGGCCGCCAGTGTCGTGGCCACCGTGGCTGAAGTACGAACCGAAATGGTCGAGCGGCAACGGGCTTGGGCTCGGGCTCGTGGCGGCGGCGTGCTCGAAGGGCGCGACATTGCCACGGTGGTGTTCCCCGATGCGCCCGTCCGCATCTTTCTCACGGCCGACGTGGAGGAGCGGGCGCGCCGTCGTCACGCCGAGCAACCCGAGCGGACATTCGACCAGGTCGTGGCCGACCTGCGCTGGCGCGATCACAACGATTCCTCGCGCGATGTGGCTCCGCTCAGTGTCGCTGATGGCGCAACGGTGGTCGACACCACGGGCCTCTCCCTCGACGAGGTCGTCGACCGGGCCGTCGCTGTGGCGGAGACCGGCTTGACCTCGACCGCGACCGGCGCCCCACGCGGCGAGCTGCGTGTCCCGACGACCACCGTCGTGATCCCCCAGGGTCCTTCCGTTGGCGAGCGGCGGCTGTGGGCATCGCTGCGACCGCTGCTGCTCGGCATCGTCAAGGTGTACTTCCGGGCCACGTGGGAGGGGACGGAGAACATCCCAAAAACGGGTCCGGTCATCATCGCCCCGGTGCATCGATCGAACATCGACACGATCGTGGTGCCCTTCCTCGCCCGTCGCCGCGTGCGATTCCTGGGCAAGTCATCGATGTGGAAGATCGCCCCGGTCGGTCGGTTGTTCACCAAGCTCGGGGCCATCAAGGTTGATCGGGGCTCAGCCGACCGGGAGTCCATGAACCTGTGCCTCAACGCCCTCCGGGGCGGGGAGCCGCTGGTCGTATACCCGGAGGGAACCCGCAAGGAGGGTCCGGTCGTCGAGGAGCTGTTCGACGGGGTGGCCTGGCTGGCGGCGAGGACGCAGGCCACGATCGTGCCCGTCGGTATCGGTGGTTCCGCCGACGCGATGGGACGCTCGCACCGCTTTCCCCGCCCGCACAAGATCCATCTCGTGGTCGGAAGGCCGATTCCCCCGCCGGCGACTACCGGCCGAAGTGGATTACGGGCCGTCACGACGGAGCTGCAGGCGCAGTTACAGGAGCTCTTCGACAACGCCCAAACCACGGTCTACGGCCGCGTTCCCCCGGCTCGGTGACAGGCGTCGCCCGTTCTTCACGATTTCGACCGGAATCGACGGGTACGCTTCCGACTTCACCACCACGAAAGGCCCGTCACATGAGCGGTCTCGAATCCATCCTCGGTAGCGCCCTCGGCGGCGACATGCTCGCCAAGATTGCCGGTCAAATGAATACCGACGAGGCGGGCGCGAAGAAGGCCGTCGGCGCCGCGCTTCCCGCCCTCTTGGGCCGTATGAAGGCCAATGCTGATGACCCGGCACAGGCCGATGCCCTGGCTGCCGCAGTGAACAACGACCACGACGGCTCGGTCCTCGACGGTTTGGGCGACAAGCTCGGCGGGCTGTTCGGTGGCGAAGGCAACGGTTCGAAGATCGTCGGCAAGGTGTTCGGCGGCGACACCGACGCCGTACAGGAGCAGGTCGCCGCCGAAGCTGGCATCGACAAGGGTCAGGCGGCCGGTTTGCTCGGAGCGCTTGCGCCGATGGTGATGGGAGCGCTCGGGAAAAGCGGTCAGGAAACGGGTGGAGTGCAGGCGAGCGGCCTCTCCGGCATGCTCGGCGGCCTTATGGGTGGCGGCGGAGGTGGCGGCCTGGCCGGCATGTTGGGCGGCCTCATGGGCGGTGGCGGTGCCGCCGGTGGGCTCGGCTCGATGCTCAGCGGTGCGGCCGGCGGTACCGGCGGTGCGGCGTCGGGCATGGTCGGAAAGGTGACCGGCATGCTCGATCAGAACAAGGACGGCTCCGTCATCGACGACATAACCCGGATGGCCGGCGGCACCAGCGCCGGAAAGTCGGGCATCTTGGGCAAGTTGCTCGGCATGTTTGGCAAGAAGTAACAACCCTCATTCGTCCGTGACGACGGATCGTCCTGCCGTGTCGACCTCGAACGCGGCATCGGCGCG
>JAYSTV010000442.1:0-2616 GCA_043719425.1 Acidimicrobiia bacterium
TGCGGCACATGTCCCACTCGCCGACGGCGCAGTTCGCGCAGGGCTCCTCGTCGGGACGACGAACAATGCCGACCACAAGATCACCCTCGGCGAATCCGCCGCCAGCGGGGGCGGACATCACACGGCCGAGTGACTCGTGGCCGATGACCAACCGCTCGGACCCGGCGGGTGCGGTGCCGTAGTCACCATGGCAGATCTCGATATCGGTGCCGCAGACCCCGACGCCAAGCGTCTGGACCAGGATGGGGCCGTCGGCCTCGGGCGGCTCGGGCATATCGGTGAGCTGGGCCGAATCGGCGTGTCCGGGCAAAACAGTAAGGGCTCGCATACCGGCAGTCTGACATGGCGAAGTCGGTCCAACGAGCGCCCCCAGCGCGGCGATGAGCGACGGCGGTAGCGCATGTGGGAAAGTAGCCGCATTGTCTGAGCGAAGCGAGTCCGAGCGCCAGGGAGCGGTAGCGACCCAGCGAGGCAATGAAGGGAGTCGCGGCGTGATGTCACCCAACCCGGAGCAGGTACGCCTGGCGACCTCGACGGAGGCGAATGCCGGGCCGTGGAAACGCTGGGGCGCGTACATGAGCGAGCGGGCCTGGGGCACTGTGCGGGAGGACTACAGCGCAACGGGCGAAGCGTGGGAGTACCTGCCGCACGACCACGCTCGCAGCCGTGCGTATCGCTGGAGCGAAGACGGTTTGGCCGGCATCTGCGACATTGGCCAGCGTCTGTGCCTGGGCCTGTCGCTCTGGAACGGCAAGGACCCGATGCTGAAGGAACGTATCTTCGGGCTCACCGGCAACGAGGGCAATCATGGGGAGGACGCCAAGGAATACTGGTGGTACCTCGACGCCACACCGACGCACTCGTGGCTTCGTTGGCGCTATCACTATCCGCATGCCGAGTTTCCCTACGCCGACCTCGTCGACACCAACAGGTCACTGCCCAGAACCGATCCTGAATACGAGCTGATCGATACCGGCATCTTCGACGAAGATCGCTTCTGGCAGGTGACCGTCGACTATGGAAAGGCTGCTCCCGATGACATCTGCATGCGGGTGCACGTCCGCAATATGGGACCGGAGGATGCCACGCTGCACGTGCTGCCGACGCTGTGGTTCCGCAACACCTGGTCGTGGGGAGCGAACCACGCGAAACCCAAGATCACGGTCGATCAGAACGCGGCAACGGCCGAGCGCGGGTCGATGAAAATGTCGTTGTATGGGCAACAAGGTGGCGAATGGCTTGTCTGTGACAACGAGACGAACGCTCGTCGGTTGTTCGGTGATAACGCCCTGTCCGCGCAGTTCCCGAAGGACGCCATCAACGACGCAGTCGTCCACGGCAAGAACACGACGAATCCGGACGGCACCGGTACGAAGGCTGCTCTTCACTATCAGGTGACCGTGGCTGCTGGCGGCGAGACCGAGTTCCGTTTGCGTCTTCAACCAGCCACGGGCAACGGTGATCTCGGTGACGACTTCACCGCCACCATGACCGCTCGCGAAGCCGAGGCCAACCAGTTCTACGCAGACATCACGCCGCCGACCGCTTCGCCCGATGAAGCGCTGGTCATGCGTCAGGCGTCGGCGGGGATGATCTGGGGGCAGCAGTTCTTCCACGTTGATGTGGCCCGCTGGCTTGATGGCGATCCTGGTCAGCCACGGCCGCCCGACGGCCACCGCCACGGTCGCAACAGCGGCTGGCGGCACCTGAACTCGGCCGATGTCATGTCGATGCCAGACGCGTGGGAGTACCCGTGGTTTGCCGCCTGGGACCTTGCCTTTCACACTGTTGCGCTTGCGCACCTTGACCCTGCCTTCGCCAAGCATCAGCTGATCCTTTTGTGCCGCGAGTGGTTCATGCACCCGAACGGACAGCTACCCGCCTACGAGTGGGCCTACGGCGATGTCAATCCGCCGGTACACGCATGGGCCGCGTTGCAGGTGTTCACCATTGACGGTGGTACCGACTTTGAGTTCCTCGCACGCATCTTCCACAAGCTCACCATCAACTTCACGTGGTGGGTAAACCGCACCGACCGCGACGGCAACAACGTGTTCGAGGGCGGTTTCCTGGGCCTCGACAACATCGGCCCGTTTGACCGATCGCAACCCCTTCCCGTACCGGGGCATCTTGAACAGAGTGACGGCACGGCGTGGATGGCGATGTACTGCCTCAATCTGCTGCAGATCGCGCTCACGCTCGCCAAGCATGACCGGGCGTACGAGGACGTGGCCACCAAGTTCTTCGAGCACTTCGCCTACATCTCCACCGCCATGAACAACTCAGGCATGTGGGACGACAACGACGGCTTCTACTACGACGCCCTCAAGTTGCCCGACGGCCTGGTGCAGCCGCTGCCCGTGCGATCGATCGTTGGGCTTATTCCGCTCTATGCGGTGATGGTGATCGATAGTTCCGTGCTCAACGATCTGCCGGAATTCCGTCGCCGCGCCGAATGGTTCATCAGCAATCGCCCCGAATACTGCAAAGCCGTCGCCCATATGAAGGGCATGGCGATGACGCCGGGTGATCCGCTCATGTTGTCGCTGGTATCGACCGACAAGTTGCGGCGCATTCTCGACCGCATGCTCGACCCTGCCGAGTTCCTTTCGCCCC
>JAYSTV010000443.1:0-2615 GCA_043719425.1 Acidimicrobiia bacterium
CGACCCCCGGAGCTTCAGTGCCGCACGCCCACCTACCTTCCCACGAGGAGTGAGGACATCCATGTCCACCCCGCCGCCCCGTGAACGCTTCTCCTTTGCGAATTTGGATGAAGTACTTCCGCTCCCTGACCTGATCGACGTACAAAAGTCGTCCTACCGGTGGTTCCTCGACCACGGATTGGCCGAGGCATTCGCCGACATCAGTCCCATCGAGGACTTCAGTGGAACGTTGCGCCTGGAGTTCGAGTTCGACCCGTTCGACCCCGACCTTCGCCCCGAACCCAAGTTCTCTGTCGAAGAGTGCCGGGAGAAGGACATCACCTTCTCGGCGCCGATCTTCGTGCGCGCCCGGTTCATGAACGCCGCCACCGGCGAAATCAAAGAGCAGACCGTCTTTATGGGCGACTTCCCGATGATGACCGACAAGGGCACGTTCATCATCAACGGCACCGAGCGCGTGGTTGTGTCGCAGCTCGTGCGCTCACCGGGCGTCATCTTCGCTCCGGGTCGCGATGCCAAGACCCTCGTCACCGGCACCATTCACCCCTACCGCGGTGAGTGGATCGAGTTCGACGTCGAGCAGAAGCCCGGCAAAGACGTCACCGCCGGTGCCCGCGTTGCTCGCAAGCGTCGTCTGTCGATGTTCGTCATCCTGCGCGCTCTCGGCTTCACCGAGGATTTGCATCCGGGATTCCTCGATCGCTTCGTTTCGCACTTCTCCTTCCTCGAAGCGCAATGGGAGAAGGAGCGGGGCCAATTCGCCACCCGCGAAGAGAGCCTCATTGAGATCTACAAGAAGGCTCGCCCGGGCGAACCGCCGTCGATCGAATCGGCCCGTGCCTACTTCGAGAACGCGTTCTTCAACCCGAAGCGCTACGACCTCACCCGGGTCGGTCGCTACAAGCTGAACCGCAAGCTTGGCGAGGAAATCGTCCGGGTTCGCGACCTGTTCGACCTCGACATCGATGTGCCCGCGATCGGCCACGACGTGTTGACTCCGGCCGAGCTTCTGGCCTCCTGCACCTATCTTCTTCACCTGGCTGACAGCCAGGAGGGCTATCGCCTCGACGATCAGGACCACTTCGCCAACCGCCGCATTCGCAGCGTCGGCGAATTGATCCAGAACCAGGTCCGCGTTGGCCTCAGCCGTATGGAGCGAGTTGTGCGCGAGCGCATGACCACCCAAGACGTCGAAGCAATCACCCCGCAGACCCTCATCAACATTCGTCCGGTCGTGGCCGCCATCAAGGAGTTCTTCGGAACCTCCCAGCTGTCGCAGTTCATGGACCAGGTGAACCCGCTCGCCGGACTCACCCACAAGCGCCGTCTGTCGGCACTTGGTCCGGGTGGTCTGTCGCGTGAGCGTGCTGGCTTCGAAGTGCGTGACGTTCACTCGTCTCACTACGGCCGCATGTGCCCGATTGAGACTCCGGAAGGCCCGAACATCGGCCTCATTGGCAACTTGGCGACCTATGCCCGGGTCAACGAATACGGCTTCATCGAGACCCCGTACCGCAAGGTTTCGGCCGGTCGAGTGTCCGACGAGACCTCCTATCTTCCGGCCGATGCCGAAGAAGAGTTCGTTATCGCTCAGGCCAACGCCAACTTGGACGACAAGGGCGCCTTCACCGGTGGCCGCGTCCTGGTGCGTCGGGCCCCGCAGGGCGCCAGCGTTCGCGTTGGTGCGGCCGGCAATAGCTACTCGTCCACCAGCGAGGTCGATTTCGTCGAGCCGACCGAAGTGGATCTCATGGACGTCTCGCCGAAGCAGATCGTCTCGATCGCCACGGCGCTCATCCCGTTCCTCGAGCATGACGACGCCAACCGCGCCCTCATGGGGGCCAACATGCAGCGCCAGGCCGTTCCGGTCGTGCGCCCCGAGGCTCCCTACGTCGGCACCGGCGTCGAAGCCCGCGCCGCTCGCGACGCCGGCGACGTGATGTTGGCCGAAGGTCCCGGAACGGTGTCAGAGGTGGGTGGCGAATACGTCACCGTGACCTACGACGACGCCAAGCTCGGCAAAAAGATCTACCGCCTTGCCAAGTTCCGTCGCTCGAACCAGAACACGTGCATCAACCAGCGCGTCAAGGTCACGGAAGGCGACCGTGTCGTCGGCGACGAAGGCGGCCGCGGCCGGGCCACGGTACTGGCCGACGGTCCGTCGACCGACATGGGCGAACTCGCTCTCGGCAAGAACCTTCTCGTGGCGTTCATGCCGTGGGAGGGCTACAACTTCGAAGACGCCATCATCTTGTCCGAGCGCATCGTGCGCGACGACGTGCTCACCTCGATTCACATCGAAGAGCACGAAGTCGATGCCCGCGACACCAAGCTCGGTGCGGAGGAGATCACCCGGGACATCCCGAACCTCTCCGAAGAGATCCTCAAAGACCTCGACGAGCGCGGCATTATCCGCGTCGGTGCCGAGGTCGAGCCGGGCGACGTTCTCGTCGGCAAGGTCACGCCGAAGGGCGAGACCGAGCTAACGCCCGAAGAGCGCCTCCTACGCGCCATCTTCGGAGAGAAGGCCCGCGAAGTTCGCGACACCTCGCTCAAGGTTCCCCACGGCGAGTCGGGCAAAGTCATCGACGTTCGGGTGCTCACCCGTGAAGACG
>JAYSTV010000444.1:0-2608 GCA_043719425.1 Acidimicrobiia bacterium
TCATCGTGTATTCGAGGACATCACCCGGCCGAGGATCGCCACCGTTGACATCGGTGTAGGTCTTGTTGACGTTGATCTTCGGGGCGTAGAGATCAGTCACGAACGTGACCGCGCCCGGGTAGTACACGTCGCCTGTGGTGGTGAGCCGAATGCTCGCCGTCGTGGCGTTGTTGGCCAGCACTGCATTGGCGGCATTGGGCACCGAGATGATGTCAGCGTCGAAGCCCATTGTGTTCACATCGTTCGGCGAGCGCGTCGTTACCGAGGTCACGCCATCGGTGATCGATGAGTTGAAGAAGTTGTTCGCCGGATTGCGGGTGTCTGACATCGCCACGTTGTTGAGGAACAACTGATCGCCGGCGGTGCCGAGATCACCTTCGTAGGCGACCACGCCAAGCTTGGTGTTGACCGGACCAACGGGCGGGGTGAGGAAACCCGACACGTTGATGGTGACCGGTCCACTGCTGACGGAGTCGAAGCCGTCGAACACGGTGAGGTTGCGCATGATCCCGTTGGGATCGGCATAGGCGACGATCATCGACCAGCCGGCATGCGCTCCACCGGTCGAGATGAGCGCAATATCGGCCAACGTGTACGTGCCCGCCCCCCGGGCCTGGACAAGAGCAGTGACATCGATTGAGGCCTGATATGCGGAGGAGCCAACGTCGTCGAGTACCGGCGCATTGACCGTGGCGTACGCCGTCTGGCCCGGTGCCTTGAACTTGGCCACGTTGCGATTGCTGGCCCCGGAAACGGCACCCCAGTAGAGGCGGGCGAAAAGAACCGACGCCCCGGGAGGCAGGATCAGGGCGGCCGACGAGGAGTTCGTGGTGGCCGGATCACCGTCGGTGTCGACCGCGATCATTGCGTAGTTGTTGTTGTTGAGGACCGCGCCCGATCCACTGGTGTTGGTGAGGGCCCCGGCGCAACCGGCGACCGGCGGGCACTTCATCAGGGTGTTGGCGACCAAGGTGATGTCGCCCTGGGCGTTGGTCGAGAACCGAGGGGTGAACGGCCGGGTGGCGGCACCGGCCGGGCCGGGCACACCCAAGAGTAGGCCGCTGGCCAGCAGGAGCGCGGAGAGCATCAACGCGCCCGGGGCGCGGAGAGAGGCACGGCGGAACAGCCTGGGCATGAAGACCTTCGATCGGAGCAGCGAGCGGCGAACCGCAGGAATTGGAAGCAACGCGTGCAACCGTCGCCTCTCAGATCGGCCGAATCCGATCAGGTCTTGAGAAAATGCCCCGACACCCGCCCGCATGCGGTTGACCGTGATGATTACGACGTTCCGGCGGCCGAGCAGTACCGTTATCGGTTGCGACGAACGCCTGCGGGCGGGCAATCGTGCGTACCGATAGGACCTGTCACCATCTGCGATTGCGCAGAGCTGAGGAGCAAAGCAGACCATGGCCCACGTTTCGACCCTCGGTGGATCTCGCCGCAAGGTTCCGTTCGCCATCGAGTTCTACCGGTCAGCGATCGGGAAGAAATGGGCGATGGCGGTAACTGGGGTGTTTCTCATTCTCTTCGTGCTCGGCCACATGGTCGGCAACCTGAAGATGTTCTTGGGGGCCATGCCGGCGACCAGTAAGTACGCATATCACATCGACGAATACGGCGAGTTCCTCCGTCGCCTCGGTGAACCGATCTTTCCGCACACGGTGTTGCTTTGGATCATTCGCGTCACGCTCATCGGAGCCTTCGCCCTCCATATGCATGCTGCGTTCTCGCTCACGGTGATGAACCGCAAGGCCCGCACCGTGCAATACGCCTCGAAGCGTGATTACCTCGCCGCCAACTTTGCGTCACGCACCATGCGTTGGACCGGGATCATCGTCATCTCCTTCCTTCTCTGGCATCTCGCTGACCTCACGTGGGGCGTCAGGGGAATCAGTGGGGGCAAGTGGACTCGCGGCGAGGTGTACAACAACGTCGACTCATCGCTCTCCCGCATCCCCGTGGCCCTGCTGTACATCGTCGCCAACATCGCTCTTGGCGTGCATCTCTTCCATGGCGCCTGGAGCTTCTTCCAGTCGCTCGGGATCAGCAACCCCCGTTTCAACAAAGCCCGGCGGAGTTTCGCCATCGGCATCGCCACGCTCATCGTGGCCGGCAACGTCAGCTTCCCGATCGCCGTCCTTACCGGCGTTGTCGGCATCTGAGACCTCCCCCGTTCGTACGTGACCCGAAGAAAGACACCGTGAGCACGATCAACCTCGATGCCAAGATTCCGAGCGGCTCCATTTCGGAGAAGTGGGACAACCACAAGTTCTCCGTCAAGCTCGTCAACCCGGCCAATAAGCGCAAGTTCGACATCATCGTGGTCGGCACCGGCCTCGCTGGCGCGTCGGCGGCCGCCACGCTCGGCGGGCTTGGCTACAACGTGAAGGTCTTCACCTTTCACGACTCGCCCCGCCGGGCCCACTCGATCGCGGCGCAAGGCGGCATCAACGCGGCGAAGAACTATCACGGCGACGGTGACTCCGTCCATCGTCTGTTCTACGACACGCTCAAGGGCGGCGACTTCCGCGCCCGTGAGGCCAACGTGCATCGCCTCGCCCAGGTGTCCGTCGACATCATCGACCAGTGCGTGGCCCAGGGTGTCCCG
>JAYSTV010000445.1:0-6302 GCA_043719425.1 Acidimicrobiia bacterium
CGTCTTCGGTCTCCTTGATGGCGTAGACCACGCCGCCGTAGTCAACGAAGCGAACGACGTGGCGAGACAGACCCCGGGCCACATCGACGAGCCGAGGCGTGCGCCATCGGCGCAGGGACACGCCCCACGGGAGGTCGAGAAAGTTCGGGTGCCCGTCGCGAGCAACGATCTCCAGCGTCATCGGCCAGGAGGATAGGTCACAGCTGTTGTCGATGGGCTGCCCGCCGGGGTGAAAAGCGCATAGCTTGTCCGCCGTGGCAAACGAGAAACGACAGCGACAGGACGCACTCCGGGCTCAGAAGCTGGCCGAGGCCAAAGTCCTCGAGACCAAGCAGCGGTCTCGTGCCACAATGAAGCGGGTGGCGTATATCGCCGCCGTGCTCGTCGCTCTCCTGGCCATTTTTGCGCTCGTGACCCGCGGCAATAGCGACAGCGCGGCTGACACCACGATTGTCCCCGTTGCCTCGACGACTTCGCTTGCCCCGACCACGACCGTTGAGCTCAAGCCGGCCGCGGCGATCTCGTCGAAGCCGACCGTTGCCGTTCCGGCTGGGCCGCCGCCGAAAGAATTGCAAAAGAACGACCTGGTCGTGGGCACGGGCCCTGCAGTGAACGCTGGCGCCAACGTGATCGTGAACTATGTCGGCGTGGCCTGGTCCACGAAGAAGGAGTTCGACAGTTCTTGGTCCCGGTCGCCGTTTTCGGTGGAGAACGTTGGTCAAGCGAGCGTGATCGCGGGGTGGAACGAGGGGCTGATCGGGATGAAGGAGGGCGGCCGTCGCCAGCTCGTCATTCCGCCCGACAAGGCCTACGGCGCCTCCCCGCAAGGACCCAACATCGGCGCCAACGAGACGTTGGTGTTCGTCGTCGATGCGGTCAAAGTTACGCCGAAGGCGTAACTCACTCGTTGTCGGTCGTGGCTGGTGGTCCCGGTCGCGCCCCAATTTCGGCAAGCATGGCGGCAGTGGCTGCCTCTGACGTGATTGATCCGACCGTCCCTATAGGACCCGACGATGAGTCGGCGGCATTGGCGGATGACGAGGCTGCCGGTCGCCGTCGCCGCAAGCCTCGCTCGGCGCTGCGACGCCGCATGACCCGCACCGTGCAGGTCATTGTCGCCATCTTCGTCGTCAACTTTTTGGTTTTGCCTCGCATCGGCGGGTTCAGCAAAGACCTTCGGGAGCTCCGCACGGTCAACGCCGCCCTTCTGGCTCTGGGCCTCGGTCTCGAGCTGGCCGCCTTCTTCGCATACTCCAAGCTCACGCAGGCGGCGCTTTCGCCGTCGCAGATTGCCACCCCCGTGCTCACCCGGATCCAGTTGGCCACCAAAGCCGTCACCAACGTCGTTCCCGGCGGCAGCGCAGCGGGCACTGCCCTCGGCTATCGCTTGCTGACCCTCGCGGGCGTCGAACCGTCAGGGGCTGGGTTTGCCCTGGCGACCGCTGGCCTCGGATCGGCCGTGGTGTTGAACCTCCTTTTATGGTCGACGTTGGTCATCTCGATCCCGATCAGCGGCGTGAACCCGCTCTACGTGGTGGTGGCCATGGTCGGCGTGTTCGTCCTCGGCGCATTCGGGGTCGTCGTTGTTTTCTTGGTTCGCGGTGCCGAAAAGGCCGAACAGATCGTGCAGGCGATGGCTCGACGGTTCTCCTTCGTCGATCCGGCCGTCGTGAGTGCCGTGGTTCGGCGTCTGGGTGGCCGGATCCGCACCCTCGCCGCACAGCGTTCCACGCTCTACCGCCTCGTCGCCTGGGCTGTCCTCAATTGGCTCTTCGACGCCGCATCGCTCTGGGTTTTCCTGCGAGCCTTCGGGGAGAGCGTCCGGCCGGACTCGCTCGTTGTCGCCTTTTGCGTGGCCAACGTGCTCGCCGCCATTCCGCTCACGCCCGGTGGCGTTGGCGTCATCGAAGTCACGCTCTCGACCCTGCTGACGTTCTTCGGCGTGCCGTCGGCCACCACCGCCCTGGGCGTGAACTCCTACCGGCTTGCTGCGTACTGGATGACGATTCCGTTGGGGGCGGCGGCGTACCTGAGTCTGCGGGTCGGTCGCTGGCGCGTCGACCGGAAGGACCCGCTGCGCAGGCTCCGCGACGAGGCGGGGCCGGTGGTCGATACCGGTGAGAGTGTGTACGACTGGATTGACCGTAACACTGCGTATCCGGCCGATGCCTCCGCCTCACAGGCTGTCGTTATCAACGCTATCCGCGTGTCCCCGTCGACCGCTTCCGAGCCCGTTGCCGTGCCCGATACCGCACCGGCCGCGTCGACAAAACGGCCGGGCACCCTCGAGTGAGGTCACGGCAGACGCGAGCGATGGGGCCGCTGAAGCGACCCCATCGTCGTCTGCTGACGGACGTTGGCGGTCAGTCGGCGGCGGTGAGCTCCGGTGTTGGCGCCGCCTCGAGGGCGTGATCCGGAGCAGCGGCGCCGCCCCATGAGTGCAGCTGACCGTCGGTACCGACGACGACGAGCGAACCCGGCTTCGGGAGGGCCATGTCCAGCTTGCTCTGCGTCTCGTGGGCTTCGACGGCGGCGTCGTGGTAGCGGTCGTAGACGAAGCGGAACTCGGGCGTGTGGTACCAGGCTCCGTCAACGGCGGGACCCTTGGTCCCGCTGAAAATGGCCTCGATGTCCTCGCCCGAGATCGTCTTGTGTTCCTCGAGCGCATGAGCGATACCGAGGACGAACAGCTCATTTTCCTGAACGAGGGCAAGAGCATCGGTGTAAAGCTTCTGGAGACGACGCTCGACTCGCTGGTCGAAGTCGCCCTTCGACGATTCGCCCGCCGTGAGCTCGGTGAAACTGGTGATCGCATCGCCCATGGCTGAGCGACCCTCCATCCACCGGGCCACACCGGTGGCCGACCCGAGGTCGCCACCGACCCCCACGGAGTTGTCACCCCGGAAGAAGTGGCGTTCAGCGGCCAACGAGGCGAGCGACACGATGATCCGGTGTTCGTTCTCCTTGCGCCACGGGAAACCGGGCTCCTCCGACGGCACGGGGCTGACGAATCCGCCCACTGCGCCTCGGGGCTCGATGGTGGCGACGTCGATGATGTACCGCTTGTAGAGGCGCACCATCGCCACGGCATGTCCGGCCTCGTGAATCGCTACGGCGTGTCGCTCGAGAGCCATGGGATGCACTTCATCGGGCATGCCGTGGACCTTGAGAGCTCGGGCTTCGAGCACGTCGGGCCAGGTCACGGTGTCACGGCCGGCCCGCAAGGCCACGATGAGCGACTCGTTGACGACGTCCTTGATGACCGCACCACTGGAATAGGCACTCATGAGAGCCAGGCGCTTGACCTGCTCGGTCGTGATGACGTGCTTGACCTTGCTGAGGTAGCCCTCATAGGTACGCACGCGGCCGTCGAGCGTGGGGTAGTCGACCTTGAAGATGCGGTCGAGGCGGCCCGGGCGAAGGAGGGCCGGGTCGAGCACGTCGGGGGCGTTGGTCGCCATGATCGTGAGGATCCGGTACTTCGGTGGCTTCTTTGACGGCATGGTCAAGAACTTGCGGATCCGCCGCGCCAGAAAACCACGGGGCTTCTCCAGGCCACTCATTTCCGTCAGCAGAGACTGCAGGGTTCCCATGCCGCCTCCGCCGCCGCCCATGCCGCCCATGATGATCCGAACCTTGTCCGGAAGGATGCTCGGTCGACTTCCCGGAGCGGTCGGTGCTGTGTGGGTGTCGTGATTGTGCATGTCGTACCCGAATGTGCGTGCGGCCATGCACTGAAAGCCTTCGCTGCGGGCCGGTGCGTCGGTCCGTCCGGCCACCGAGGACCCGCGGTTGCCGAGCACGTCGGCCTCGTCGAAGAACACGATCACGCCACCATGACGCAGGGCCAGCTTGCGGAGCTTGCGGTAGAGCGCCTTGACCTTGAGAATACCGACGCCCATGAACATGTTCTGGAAAGCGCCCGGGTCGACGAACACGTAGGGCTTGCCCGTCTCGCCGGCGATCGCTTTGGCGATCAGTGTCTTGCCGGTTCCTGGCGGCCCCCAGAGCAAAATACCGCCGGGAACATGGCCACCTTTGGCTTCGATCTCCTCGGGCTTGTCGAACATGGCAATGTTCTCCTTGACCTTGTCGAGAACCTTGTCTTGACCCCACACATCGGCAAATCGCGTGTCGACCTCTTCCGGCAGAAGAATGTCCGTGCCGCCCCGGCTCATGAACCAAAAGATGGCGGCGAACTGACCGACGGAGAACAGGAGCGTCATCATGATCGTAAAGATGAAGGGCAATGACTGCTGCTGCCCGAACATGATGCCGACGATGCGTGACGGAGCGTCGTTGATGGCCGTGAGGAACGAGACGTTCCACGTGGCTGAAAGAATCCAGAACAGCAGCGCCATGATCATGATCGTCTTGACGATTCGCTGGGACCTGAAGCGCAACCAGGGGTTGCGGCGCGACCAGAACCGGTCCCAGCCGCCGAATACCTTGTAGGACCAGAAGTGGTTGTATCCAGCAGCGCCCTCGCACATCAGGTAATGCACCTGACGGAGGACTTCGACCCCGCCTATGGCCAGCAGGAACCAACTATTCCGAAGGACGTGGCTGAAGGCACCGCCCCACGTGACGTAGGGAACGTCGGCGTGGTACTTCGACACCAAAAAGCCGAACAAGACCACGAGTCCGACGGCGAGTTTGGCGCGGTCGAAGAACAGCAGCTTGCGCCGCTTCTTCGGAACGATCTGCGGGGGTGGCGTGTAGGGAACAACCGTCGGAAACACCGGAGAGGTCATGGGCGCGCTCATTTCTGGACGGTGAAGGAAGAGGAAATCTTTTTGGCGGTTTCGTAGTCACGCTTAAAGCAGGTGGAGGCACATTTCAAGGTGAGTACATAGAGCTTGGTGGTATCGCGATTGGTGAACGCCTGCTGATCGATGGTGATCCATTCCGAGGGGCCGACTTGTTGGTTGAACCGCAGTTTGATCCCCCGAATTCCGTTCTTCTCGGCGATCTCAGAATACGAGACGACCTCGATGCTGGGATCTCCGTCGTTGAACGCCGAAATTGGATCGATGTTGCCGGTCCGACCGAATGGGTAGCTCCGGAGTTCGGTGAGATTCACGCCCTGGCGAAAGTTCGGTGTTTGGGTCCAGTCGGCGCGAAGCGAGTACACGGCCACCTGGCCGACCATCGAGGTTGGTCGATCAGTATCGAAGTTCGCGACCTTCGGCTTCTTGGCGCTATCGAAGATCACTTCCCAGTTGCCTGGATTTCGAGGAATCGCGCTGATTCGTTCGGCCGATCGGTCGAGTTTGTTCACCTTGAACTGATTGACGGTGAACCGTTTGAACTTTGGCGGGACCTCGACATAGGTCCGCTCCTGAGAGTTGACCAGCCAATTGGCGTTGTCGGTCTGGCTCGCCGCACAACCCGACGCGATGCCGGCAAGCACGACGAACGCGCCGGCCACGCGCCGGGTCTTCATGCCGACGCCGAGCCTGTGGTGATGAGCTTGCGGGCGCAGGGCACGCAGGCATAGGCGATGACCCCGTCGAGCACGCTGAGAGGGATCATGGTCTTCTGGAGGACGTCGGTGCCGCACAACGGGCACGCCACAATCACACCGATCTGTTCAACGGGGGCAGCCATTAGCGGATCAGACCTATTCCTCGGTACATGAGAGGAATGTAGACCGGGTCGGGTGGCAACTTGATGAGGGTCATGAGAACGCCACGCGCTCGCAACACCGTTCACCGCCCGGACGAAAAGCCGAGGCGTCCAAGCGTCCGTCGTGAGCCCTGGGCGACCTCGGCTAGGTCCGTAGCCAGATCATCGACCTGCGAGGCCAGGGCGCGCCATTCCGTCGTGGGTGACAGTCGTCACGGAAACGCCATGGTTCTGCCAGAGTTGGCGTGATGGAGATGCACTTCGCCACCATTTGGGAATCAATTGCTGATGTGATAGGCGACGCCGACGCCGTTATCCAGGGAGGGCGTCGGATCACGTGGCACGACTTCGACGACGAGGCGGCCCGCTTCGCCGGCTTTCTGCGGGCCAACGGCATCGGCGGCGAGAACAGCACCCCGTTCGCCGGCCAAGCCAAGCTCGGCCTGTACCTCTACAACTGTCCGGAGTACCTCATTGCGCAGTACGGCGCCTTCAAGGAACGGCTTGTTCCGCTCAATGTGAACTATCGCTACCTCGACAACGAGCTGCTGTATCTCCTGGACAACGGTGACGTTGAGGTCCTCGTGTATCACGCGTCGCTCGCCGACCGGGTGGCACGGGTCAAAGACAAGGCCCCGAACGTGAAGCTGTGGATCGAGGTCGACGACGAGGGG
>JAYSTV010000446.1:0-2602 GCA_043719425.1 Acidimicrobiia bacterium
GGCGGGGTCGATGAAGGAGCCACATCGATGAAGCCGCGAAGGTTTGGTCCACCACTGGCGGACGGGACGGCAGCCACGGTGTAGACGCCGCCAGCCTGCAGGGTGACCGGCTTGGTCAGCAGCGCGGCGGGCTTGCCGGCGTCACGGACTTCGAGCTCATACGAGCCGGCGGCGACCTCGGTGTAGGTGCTGGCCGAGCCGAATGCGAGGGCGGGAAAGAGCACCGCTCCGCCCTTCACGGCCACGTCGACCGACGGAGCTGACGGGGTGGCGTGAATGACTCGGATTCGGGACTTGCCGGCGGCCGGGGCGCTGAGGTCGTCGGTGAAGACCTTGCCAGCGATCGACGCGATCGGTCCAACGGCGGCCACGGTGTAGTTCTTGGCGGCGGCGAAATCCTGGGTGACGGTCACGGCTGGGGCGGCCGTGGCGGCGGCGCCAGCGGCGCGGATGTCGAAGGTATGGGAGCCACCGGGAACGGTGAGGTAGTCCGACATGGCCTGGAAGGGAACGTTGCGGAGCTTCGGTTTGCCATCGACGTAGACGTCGATAGGTGGCGCGTCGGACGAGAAGTGCGCGACACGCACCTTGGCGTCACCCGCCTGGGCCGCAACGGGGTGGGCGACGAGCGCGCTCAAACCAAGCGTGGCGAGGAGCAGTGCGGCACCGGCGGAAGCCGGACGAAGAAGCCGAGCGTGGCGCACGGGGGGTCCTTTCGAAGCAGGTACGACAGATGGCTGGGCGACGAACGCCCGACCGAAGCGGACTGGCCACCACAAGGTTCCGGACCGGTGGTGAACCGGTGTTCAGGACCTGCGATGGTGCAGCGATGACAAGCAAATGACAAGCAAATGACAAGCAATTGACACAAAACTGCAGCGCAATATCTACCGTTCGCGACCGCCAAAGTGGTGGATGGGTTGATCCCCCGGTTCCCTCCCGGTGAAAAAACGTGCCAACGTGTGCGGTCATGGCGACAGCTTCATCTCCACGAGTACGAGCTCTTTGGTGCTGCGCCGCTCCGCTGCGCTTCACTGCTCGCGGCACAGGTGCCCCGACTACTCAGGTGCTACTCCCATGACCCGAGCCGGTGCTGGCTCCGGCGCGTCGCTCGTGATCGTTGAGTCGCCGGCCAAGGCAAAGAAGATTGCGGAGTTCCTCGGCGCGGGCTACGTCGTCGAGTCTTCGATCGGCCATATTCGTGACCTTCCGTCGAGCGCGGCCGAGGTGCCGGAGAGCTACCGCGGGCAGGCGTGGGCCAAGCTCGGCGTCGACGTCGACAACGACTTCACCCCGCTCTACGTCATCGCCGCGGACAAAAAGGCCCAGGTCGCCAAGCTGCGGGCGTTGGTCAAGGACGCTTCCGAGCTGTATCTCGCGACCGACGAAGACCGCGAAGGCGAATCGATCGCGTGGCATCTCCTCGAGGTGCTCAAGCCGAAGGTTCCGGTCAAGCGGATGGTCTTCCATGAGATCACCAAGGAGGCCATCCAGCGGGCGGTCGCCGAGTCGCGCAATTTGGACCTCGACCTGGTGGCCGCCCAAGAAGCGCGTCGCATCCTCGACCGTCTGTATGGCTACGAGGTTTCGCCGGTCCTCTGGAAGAAGATCACCGCGGGCCTTTCGGCCGGACGCGTGCAGAGCGTCGCCACCCGACTTGTTGTGGAACGTGAGCGGGCCCGTATGCGGTTTCGGTCGGCCAGTTACTGGGACCTGCAGGGCACGTTCTCTTCGACCACTCGGGCCGCAGAGACGTTCTCCGCCACCATGGTGTCGCTCGACGGCCGACGCCTCGCCACCGGGAAGGACTTCGGCGAAGACGGCCTCGTCAAGTCGAGCGCCGTGGTGGTTTTGGATGAGGCCGGAGCGCGATCCCTCGTTGATCGTCTTGACCGCGCCGCCTTCGCCGTTCGCAGCGTGGAGGAGAAGCCGTACCGTCGCTCGCCTTACGCGCCGTTCATGACGTCGACCCTGCAGCAGGAGGCCGGACGCAAGTTGCGGTTCTCGTCGCAGCGCACGATGGGCATTGCCCAGCGGCTCTACGAAAACGGCTACATCACGTACATGCGTACCGACTCCACCACGTTGTCGGAAACCGCGCTCACGGCCGCCCGCGCGCAGGTTCGCGAGCTCTACGGCAACGAGTACCTGCCCGACGCGCCGCGTACCTATGCGAAGAAGGTCAAGAACGCGCAGGAAGCGCACGAGGCCATTCGTCCGGCCGGCGAATCGTTTCGACTGCCCGCTTCGCTTGCTCGCGAGTTGAACGCCGACGAACTGCGCCTCTACGAGTTGATATGGATGCGTACCATCGCGTCGCAGATGCACGATGCGCGCGGCATGTCGGTGCAGGTGCGGCTTGGCGCGACCGCTTCCGACGGCCGCGACTGCGAGTTCGTGGCATCGGGCAAAACGATCACCTTCCCAGGATTCCTGCGTGCCTATGTCGAAGGCTCCGACGATCCCGACGCTGAGCTTGAAGATCGTGAAGTGATTCTTCCTACCGTCGCTGTTGGCGAAGGTCTGCGCGCAGATAATCTGCGCGCAGATGGTCACTCCACTCAGCCTCCGGCTCGCTACACCGAGGCTTCACTGGTCAAAG
>JAYSTV010000447.1:0-2602 GCA_043719425.1 Acidimicrobiia bacterium
AACTAAGCTGCTTCGGCTCATGGATCTCGCTCGCATACGTAACTTCTCCATCATTGCTCACATCGACCACGGCAAGTCGACGCTCTCGGACCGCATCCTCGAGCTGACGAAGGCCGTCGAGATGCGGGACATGCGCGCCCAATATCTCGACTCGATGGACCTCGAGCGTGAGCGCGGCATCACCATCAAGGCCCAAAACGTGCGCTGTTACTGGGGTGATCATGTGCTGCACCTCATCGATACCCCTGGTCACGTCGACTTCGGGTACGAGGTCAGCCGTTCGCTCGCGGCCTGTGAAGGCGTGGTGCTTGTCGTTGACGCTGCCCAGGGCATTGAGGCGCAGACGCTGGCCAACTGCTATCTGGCCATGGAGAACGATCTGGAGATCGTGGCCTGCCTGAACAAGATCGACCTTCCGGCTGCCGATCCTGAGCGCTACGCCGCTGAGATCGAAAAGGTGCTCGGTATTCCTGCCGATCAGATCCTGCGCATCAGCGGCAAAACGGGGGAGGGCGTGGCGGCGTTGCTCGACGCCGTCATCGAACGCATCCCTGCTCCAACGGGCGATATCAACGCCCCGCTGCAGGCGCTCATCTTCGACAGTCAGTACGACTCGTACCGTGGCGTCGTGTCGTCCATCCGGGTGATGAACGGTCGGCTCGCCACCGACATGAAGCTGCAGTTCATGCAGACCGGTGCCTACCACTCGGCCAACGAGATCGGGATGCGCGCGCCCGTGATCACGCCGGTGAAGGACCTGACCCCCGGTGAGGTTGGTTACCTCATCACCGGCATCAAAGACGTCAGCCAGGCCCGCCCGGGGGAGACCGTCACAGAAGCCGCCCGTCCGGCCACCAGCCCGCTTACGGGTTACATGCAGCCCAAGCCCATGGTGTTCTGCGGGCTGTTCCCGGTTGATGGCGACGACTTCGAAAACCTGCGTGAAAGCCTCGACAAGCTCCGATTGAACGACGCCTCCATCAGCTATCAACCCGAGACTTCGGGCGCACTCGGCTTCGGTTTCCGCTGCGGCTTCCTTGGGCTGTTGCACATGGAGATTGTGCGCGAGCGGTTGGAGCGCGAGTTCAATCTCAACCTCATCGCCACCGCGCCGTCGGTCGAGTACCGGGTACATAAAACCAGCGGTGAAGAAGTGCTGGTGGACAACCCCGCCGACCTGCCCTCGCCCAACATGATCGAGTGGATCGAAGAGCCGTACTTCAAGCTCACCATCCTCACGCCGTCCACCTACGCCGGCACCATCATGGAGCTGTGCCAGCAGCGTCGAGGCGACATGGTGAAGATCGAATATCTCTCACCCGAGCGGATGGAAATCGTCTACAAAGTACCGCTCGCCGAAGTGGTCACCGACTTCTTCGACATGCTCAAAAGTCGCACCGCCGGCTACGCCTCGATGGACTACGAGCTGAGCGGTTACGAGCGCTCTCACCTGGTGAAAGTCGACATTTTGCTCAACGCCGAGGTCGCCGATGCGTTCTCGTCCATCGTGCACCGTGATCGGGCTTACGACTATGGCCGTCGCATGTGCGAGAAGCTCAAAGAACTCATCCCGCGCCAGATGTTCGACGTACCCATTCAGGCAGCCATCGGCGGCAAAATGATTGCCCGCGAAACCGTGAAAGCCAAGCGCAAAGACGTGCTCGCCAAGTGCTACGGCGGCGACATCACTCGTAAGCGCAAACTGCTCGAGAAGCAAAAAGAAGGCAAGAAAAAGATGAAGTCCATCGGCCGCGTCGAAGTTCCCCAAGAAGCCTTCGTGGCCGCGCTGAAGCTCAGCGACTAACGGTCCGTCGCGCCGTCGAGCGCCCGCCGTCTCTCGACGGCTCGGACCAGAGACGAGAACAAGCGTTGGGTCGTTCGCCCGCTTATGGCTTCGGGTAGGTCATCTCGCCAACGAGCGGCTTGCCATCGATGCTGCTTGCCGTGACCGTAACGACCGTGTCTGCAGCCATCGGGAAGATTAGTCCGACGGTCCCGGCCAAGTGACCATCGGCCCCGACCGGAAACTCGGTCGATCCTGTCGACGTTCAACAAACGAGCGGAGTCCTACGAACCGACGGGATGGGTCCCCGACGCTTCTTGAGCCGGCGTTCGCCTACCGCCACGGCTGTCGAGCAACTATCAACGCCGGGGGTTTCGGCCTCCGATCTCCCTGGACCCGCGCCGGAGCGCCCGCCGTTGTTAGGCGGCGGGTTGGATTTCGGTGCCGTCGGGGCGTTGGATGTGCCATTGGCCGTTGGGGTCGCGCCAGGTTTGGTAGCCGTGTTCTTTTAACCGGTTGTGTTTCTGGCATAACGGTTTCCCGTTCGACACTCTGGTCGGTCCACCATGGCGCCATGGGATGGTGTGATCGCCTTGGCAGTAGTGGGCGGGGACGTTGCATCCGGTCCACGCGCAGGACGGATCGATCACGTTCAACAGTTGCCGGAGCGCCCCGGTAAAGAACCGGCCTTTCTGCGAGACCGACGCTTCCGGGGTGGTGTACACGACCCGACGGATATGGCCTTTGATGGCTGCGGCGACCGCGTCGGCCGGATCGAGTTGGGTGCCACCGAAGGTTTCGCAGCGGATATCACGATAG
>JAYSTV010000448.1:0-2601 GCA_043719425.1 Acidimicrobiia bacterium
GTGCTGATCGGTGGCTCGGTGCCGTTCCTGTTCTCGTCCATGGCTATTCGGGCCGTCAGCCGCACCGCCGGTGTCGTGGTGCAAGAAGTTCGGGCCCAATTTGCCGACGGCAAGATCATGGCCGGCACCAAGAAGCCGGAGTACGGCCCCGTCATCGACATCTGTACCGAGGCGTCGTTGCGGGAGCTTGTGACCCCGGCACTCCTCGCCGTGCTCACCCCGATCATCGTCGGCTTCGGCATCAGCTGGCAGGCACTTGGTGGCTTCCTGGTCGCCGTGATCCTCGTCGGTCAGCTCATGGCCAACTACCTCTCGAACGCCGGTGGCGCTTGGGACAACGCCAAGAAGTACATCGAGGACGGCCACGAGGGCGGCAAGGGTTCTGACGCCCACAAGGCGGCCGTTATCGGCGACACCGTCGGTGACCCGTTCAAGGACACCGCCGGACCGGCCCTCAACCCCCTGATCAAGGTCATGAACCTGGTCTCGCTCCTGGTGCTCCCCGCCATCATCAAGCTCCAGGACAACGACGGCGGCCGCTTCCTCGTGGCCGGCGGCGCATTCGTGGTGTTGGCCGGCGCCATCGTGTACTCGGCCCGCAAGCCTTCCGGCATCGCCTGATCACTGCGGCGACGGTGGCCCGCGGCTCAGCCGCTCTCGCTCTTTGAAACGACCCCGGTGCTGTTGGCCGGGGTCGCTTCATGTCCACCTTCAACGTGTCCGTTCCGGCGATCGTCGACGGCGCTACCCTCGCCGGGTGCTTGTTCCCCCCAGCAACGTTCTTGCCCTCGGCCTCGACCCCGAAAAGCTGATCAACCGGTGGGGACTACTCGGCATTGCCCTCATCGTCTTCGCCGAGACCGGGCTACTCATCGGGTTCTTTCTGCCCGGTGACTCGTTGTTGTTCACTGCCGGTCTGCTGTCGGCCCGCGGCACGCTCCCCAACATTGCTTTGGTTGCGGTCACCTGTTTCGTCGCCGCCGTGGTTGGCGATCAGATCGGCTACCAGATTGGCCATCGGGCCGGGCCGGCGCTGTTTGACCGGCCGAAGTCGAAGTTGTTCAACCCGGACCATGTGGTGAAGGCGCAGCGCTACTTCGACCACCACGGGCCGAAGACGATCCTGTTGGCCCGCTTCGTTCCGATCGTGCGGACCTTCGCCCCTGTGGTCGCGGGCATCGGCCAGATGAAGTATCGGACGTTCGTCGCCTACAACGTCATCGGGGGCGCGGTTTGGGGCATTGGCGTATCGGTCGCCGGATGGGCGCTCGGAAAGCGCTTCCCGTCACTCGTCAACCGGATCGACCTCTTGGCCCCGCTGATTGTTGCCGTTTCGTTGCTGCCGATCGGCTTCGAGTTCTTGAAGCACCGTCGGGCGACGAAGGGCTGACCCCCGCATCGTGCCCCACCGTTCTCGTCAGGGCACGAGGCGGGCGTAGACGACGGTGTTGTCGGTGTAGGACCGAGCGCCTCGGTCGAATCGCCCTCCGCAGGTCACCAACCGAAGTTCGGCATCGTCGGTTGGCCCGTAGACAAGCTCGGCCGGAAAGAGGTCTTTCGGGTACCGGTCGACCCGGGTAACGGCAAAGTGCAACACCACGCCGTCACGGCGGGCCACCGTGATGCGGTCGCCGGCCTTTAACAGGTTGAGCCGGGCAAAGATCGCTGGCCCCTGATAGCTGTCGAGGTGGCCGGCGAGGACCGCTGGACCCTTCTCGCCCGGGGCGACGCCGCCGGCCCACCAGCCGACCTTCATGAAGTCGACGGGGGTCTCCAGCCGACCGTCGAGCAACGTCCCGAGTTCCTCGATCGTGCTGGTGGCCCCGATGGCCGCGATGTCGACGAACGCGGGATCCGTCGACGACGGTCGGCTGGCCTGGTTCCGGTTCGCGCCGCGAGGTGACGAGGTCGGCGGAAGAACCGAGGGGAAGCCCGGATCAGCCGTGGAGGTCCGGATCTGCTCGGCCGAGGCGGTGAGCGGCGCGGCCCGTAACAGCACCGGGCCGCTTCCGTAGGCCCCGGACAGCAGGACCGCTCCACCGACGAACAGCGCACTGGCGTGGGCGAACGCTCGCCTGGCGGCGAGGCGTCGCTGCATCCGGTGCTGCGGAACGTACCGGGCCACTACGTTCGATGTCTCAGCGACGGTTCGTGGACGCGGCGAGCCGTGTGAGCCGCCGGGTCAGCCCCTGGTACGGCGGCGACGAAGCAGTCCGCCACCCACGGCCGCGGCGGCCACGGCGACGAGCGCGGCAATGGGCGTGAGCCCACCGTCGTCGTTGGTGAGGCCACCGAAGCCGGTGTCGACGCCGCCCGCGGGTGGGACCTTGGTGGTCACGGCGGCCGCGGCGGTGTCGGTCGGAGCAGCGGTGTCGGCCGGCTCGGTATCGGCCACGGGTTCGGTGTCAGCGGCGGGGGCAGCCGTGGTCTCGGGGGCCGCGGCCTTGGTATCGGCAACCTTCGTGTTCTTCGGTGCGGCGGTTGTTTGCGCCGCCGCGGCCTTGGTGTCCTTCGGGGCTTCGGTGGTGGCTCCGGCGGCCACGGTCGTGGCGGCGCCAGTACCGGCGGCGGTGGTGGGAGTGGCGGCCGATGTTTCGGCGG
>JAYSTV010000449.1:0-6289 GCA_043719425.1 Acidimicrobiia bacterium
TTTCCGGTAGGTCTCGCCGTATCGTATGAAGCGCAGGACCGTGCGGTCTTCTCGTCGGGGCAACCAGTACGATTTCAGCTAGAGATCATCAGCGGGGCTGATGGAGCCGAGGAGTGGTTCCTGACCAACAAGCTCTTGATCGGTGAGGACACGCTGTCACCAGCGCTCGCCGTGATCTCATCGGCGGCGCAGCTCCCACGGCCAACATCGGCGACGGCGCGTCAACGGCCACCCGGCCTGCGCGCGGCCATCGATCACGCACGCGAACACTTCTCCGAATCGATCCGAGTCGACGCGCTGGCGGACATGGCCGGAATGTCGCTGTCCCAGTTTGAACGCTCGATGCATCGGGCGCTCGGGGTGAGCCCGAAGCAGTTTCTGCTCGGCCTTCGTCGCGATCATGCCGCCTCGCTTCTCGTGAGCACGTCGTTGCCCATCGCCGAAATCGCCGCGGCATGTGGGTACTACGACCAAAGCCAATTCACTCGGTTGTTCCGCACCGCCACCGGGGTGACCCCTGGTGTGTACCGGCTGGCCGTTACGCGCTGAGAAGGCGAGCCCGCACCGTGGCGCGAGTCTTGGGCGAGGCGAACGAGGCATCAAGCGCATCGAGCTGCATGGCGGCCAAGTCATCGCGTGACAGTCCGAGGTGGTGGTGAGCAATGGCGAACTCCGTCGAGAGATCGGTGGCGAACATTCCCGGGTCATCGGTGTTCACACAGGTTCGCAGACCGGCCGAACGCAGCGTCGGAAGGCAGTGTTCGGCGAGTGTTGGGGAGACACCGAGTAGCACGTTGCTCGTCGGACAGATCTCGAGCATGATCCCGCCGTCGACGAGGCGACGAACGAGTTCACCATCTTCGAGGCATCGGACACCGTGGCCGATTCGCTCCGCGCCGAGCGCGTCGAGCGCGCCTCGCACACTCGACGCACCCTCGGTCTCACCGGCATGCGGGGCGGATCGCAAACCGAGCGCCCGGGCACGGTCAAACGACGCCGCGAAATGCTCCGGAGGAAAGCCGACTTCGTAGCCGCCGAGCCCAATGGCGACAACACCGATCGGCGCGTGCGGTCCGGCGAGAAAGTCGATGGTCACGGTGGAGTCGCGCGCTTCAAGGTCGCGGGGAATGTCAATGATCCATGCCAGCTCCACGCCGTGCTCGCGGCGCACGCGCTGCTGGCCACGGTCGAGCGCCGCGCCGTAGTCGGCCGCGGCCATGCCGGCCCGTAGATGGGAGTACACCGTTGTGGTGACCTCGGCATAGCAAACGCCGTTGGCGGCCAGGTCAGCACCGAGAGCCATCACTGCGGTCTCGAGATCATCGCCGGTCCGAAGTTGTTCGAGACCGAAAAGAAACTGCCGGGCGAAGTCGGGAAAGCCGTCGAAGTGAAAGTGTTCCGGGAACCCGCGGGGCCAGATGCTGCTTGGGTCGGAGCCATGACGAGCGGCGAGCGTGGCCACGGTTGCCGGACTCATCGATCCTTCGAGGTGGACGTGGAGCTCCACTTTGGGGAGGTTCGCGATCCACGCAGGCATCGACGGAGGTGCAGACGAATCGCTGTTCATGGTGTTGAGCATGCCCCGCCGAGAACGAGGTCAACGAGATCATCGACGAATCCCTTCGAGAGTGGTTGGTGGAGAAGAAGTCGTCGATAGAAGAGGGGGCCGGCGATCACCGACATCAGCATCTCGAGATCCAGACCCGGCCGGATCTCGCCTCGCTTCGCAGCCAACCGCAATCGATCTTTGAGGGGCGCACGCTTGGCGCTGATAAACGCCTCATTGAGTAGCCGAAACTCGGGGCTCCGTTCGGACGCTTCGATCATCGCCGGGAGAAGCGACGCCATATCGCCGACGGTGAGTTCTGCGGCGAGCATGCGGAGCCCGGCAACGAGGTCACGGCGAAGGTCGCCCGTGTCATGCACGGCAATGTGACCGCGTGCGGCCACGCACGAATCGAGCAGGAGATGATTGCAGTCGGGCCAGTGGCGGTAGATCGTGGTCTTCGCCACCCCCGATCGTGCCGCCACGGCTTCGATGGTGACTCCGGCGAAACCGTGATCTCGCAAGAGCTCGCGGGTGGCGTCGATGACGGCAGACCGCGACCGTTGGATGCGCGGATCGGTCGACGGCTCGGTCGGTTCGACCAGCTTCTTTCCCACGTCAGTGGCTCGCTGGACGACCGTCCATCACGAGCTCCTCGCGTGGGAACCAGCGAATGACGGCAAAGGCGACGATCATCATGAGTACGGCTGCGACCCGGAATCCGATCTGCATGCCGCCGACGAATTCGGATTTCGCGGTGCCGAGCAGTCCTTGGAGTTGGGGGAGCCGGTCCTTGAGACTGGGGATGCCCGGCGCAGCGTCGACGAGCCCAGCCAGGGCGCCCACGCCACGCCGAGCGGCGTCGGCCACCTGTGCGGCTTCGGGCGGAAGCTGGGCGATCGGCGGCTTCATGCCACTGCGATAGTGCGAACTGAGAATCGAGCCAAGAACAGCGATACCAATCGCCCCGCCGACCTCACGGGTCGTGTCGTTCACGGCCGAGCCGACTCCCGCCTGGTCGAGGGGCAGAGACAGCACGATGCCGCTCGACAAGGTTGGGATGCAGAGCGCCGGTCCGGCGGCCATCACGACGAGCGACAGCGCAATGAACCAGTAGGGCGAACTTGTTGAGATCAACGAAAGAAGAATCAAGGCCACGGGAAGAATGGCGAAGCCGAGGGCGACCACACGACGAGTGCCGAACTTCGCGCCGAGCGTTGGTGCACGCGGGGACAGTGCGATCATCACGGCGGCAAAGGGCAGCGTGGCAAAACCAGATCGCAACGGCGAATAGCCGCGCACGGACTGCAGGTACTGCGCAATCAAGAAGAACATGGCGAACATCGCCAGGAACACGGCCGTGACGCCGAGGGCGCCGATGCCAAAGCGTGGGATCGAAAAGAACTTCATGTCCAGCATCGGTTCCGACGATCGACGCTCCCACAGCACGAACGTTGTAAGGGCAACGACCGCCACGACGAAGGCCCCGACGGAATGGACCGAACCCCAGCCCTTCTCTGGGCCCTCGATGATGCCGTAGAGCAGCGATGCGAAACCGGTGACGGACAGCACGGCGCCGACGGGATCCAATCGGCGATTGACTTCTTCCTTCGACGAGGGGCACATCACCGTCACCAAGACGAGGGCCAGGAGGGCAATCGGTACCGACACGAAGAACACCGAGCCCCACCAAAACGAATTCAGAACCAGGCCGCCCATCAGCGTGCCGATGACTCCACCGGCGCCCGCGAATCCAGTCCAGACGGCGATGGCCTTGGCCCGCTCCTGCGGCGGAAACACACTGGTTAGCAACGACAGCGTCGACGGCATGATGAATGCGGCCCCAATGCCCATGAGGCCACGAAAGGCGAGGAGTTGCGCGGGCGAACTCGATCGGCTGGCGAGCACCGAAGCAACGGCAAAGATGGCAAGGCCACTCTGCAGCGCGCCGCGTCGGCCGAACTTGTCGCCCAGGGCGCCGGCCGGCAGCAGCAGTCCGGCGAAGACCACGGCATAGAGATCAACGATCCAGAGCAGCTGGCTATCGGTGGGCAGCAGCTGGGTCCGGATCGACGGGATGGCCGTGTTGACGGAGCTCACGGCCGCGACCACGAGGACCAGGCTGAGGCAGAGGACGCCGAGGATGGCCCACCGTCGGGCGAAGATCTTGGGGTCGATGCCGCCGGTGTCCAGGATTGCGTTGGCGGGGGTTGCTGGAGTGACGGTTTGCGTCATGGCGCTTCCTCTCGTTGCGCTACGGCTCCGTAGCATAACGAAAACGCTACACGATCGTAGCGAAACGTCAAGCGGCTTCTCGAATTCGGGATTCGGCGGCGACCTGCAAGAGTGGACGAACGATGGAGCAGGCCGACCGACGACGAATGATTGGCTCGCTCTCGCTCGCCTACGTGCTGCTCGCCTGCGGGCTTTCGGTTACGGCGGCCCTTCCGGAGCTCCGACGCACGGTCCATATGAGTGACACCGTCACGTCGCTGCACGGCTCGTTCTTTGGGTGGGGACTTCTCGTCGGAGGTCTTTTCGGCTCTCGGGCCCTCATCCGGTTCGGGCGGATGAACGTTCTCGTGATTGGCGTGGTGGGCGTCGGTGTCGGTGGCGTGCTGTTCGGCACGGCACATGTCGTGGCCCAGAGCCTCGCCGGTGGTGCGTCGATCGGACTGGGTGGCGCCGCTGTCGTGTCGGCGATTCCGGGACTCGTGGCCGATCGGTTCGGGGCCGAGCGCAATGCCATTTTCACCAAGCTGAACGTGGCGCCCGGCATCGGTGGCTTCACCTTTCCGTTGCTCCTCGCGCTCGCGCCAATCGTTGGTATCTCGTGGCGATGGCCCACGTCGACGCTGGCGGGTGTGCTGGTGGTGATCTTCATGGTCAGTGTGATCCCGCTTCTCGGTCGATCGGCACTAAGAAAAGGCGCCGATGCCGACACCTCGTGGCGAGTCGTCCTCGGGCTCCTACGACTCCACGGCGTTCGTCAGCGTTTCATGTTGCAGATCTTGCACGTGGGCATCGAATTCTCGCTCGGCACATGGATCGTGATCTTCCTCCGAGAAGAGGGTGGTTTCTCCAAAGCGGCCGCTCCGATCGGAGGCGCGGCCTGGGCGATTGGGATGATGTCATCGCGCTCTCTGGTACCTCGACTGATCGCTCTGCTGGGTTCTCGTCTTGAGGCCTCCTGCCTTGCTGGAGGAATCGTCAGTGCACTTATGATCCTGGTCGTGCCGATTGCTCCCCTGCGACTGCTGGTCGTGGCGCTCGCCTCGTTCAGCTTCGGTCCGCTGTACACCCTGGGGGTGGAGCGGCTGTTCGTGAACGCTGAAGCCTCCGGTAGCGAGGACAGCACGGCGGTGAGCTCCCTTGCCGCCGTGGCCTCGGGACTCGCAATAACCATCGGACCGTTTGTCGTCGGCGTGGTCGCCGACCTGATCGGCCTCCGTGCCGGGCTGCTCTTCGGGCCCGCCGCCGCTGGTGTGGCGTTGGTGTTGTGTGGGCTGCGCTGGGGAGGCGAGGCGGGCCTCATCGGACAGGTCCGACCGGCGAGCGTTACTCGGTAGTCCAGAAGCCGAGGTGTGTTCATGGCTGTACCGAAACGATACGGCCGCCAAAGTGCTCGCTTATCCACAGCGTTCCGTCGGACCGACGCAGCACGGTGTGGGGACCTTCGAGCGCAGTACGCAGAACCGTCTGGGTGCCATCGCTAAGTTTTACTCGGCGAATTTCTCCGGTCACCAGCAACGAAACATATGCGTAGGTTGTATCAAGGGCGATGCCCGTTGGCGTGGAGTTCCGATCGAACGTGGCCAGCGGGGAGGTCACACCGGCGCAGGTCGTGTCTCCGGCGCACACTGGCCAGCCGAAGTTCGTGGCCTTGGTACCCGGACCGGCGTAGGCCACCTCGTTGATCTCTTCGACCGGAGCCTGCTCGATGTTGTCGCCGATCTCGGTCGTGAAGAGTCGACCGTCGGTCGCGAACACGTGGGCGTAGGCGTTCTTGAGTCCCGTTCCGACCTTCGTCGACGTCTTCGTGAGGGGATCGAACACCCACAGGGTGCCGCTGTCCGCAACCACAACGCCTCCGGAGATCGAGCCGGTGGTCTCGTAGAGGATGCGGTTGTCCGGTGTGTCGGTGAGCGTTCCTTCGCTGCGTCCGTTGAAGGGGAGATTGTCGACCAAGACCTCAGTGGGTCCCGGCTTGGTGCCGGCTCCGCCCCACTCGGCGCGGATGAGACGGCGTCGCTCCATCACCCAGATGAATCCATTGAGCCACGCCACGCCGGTCGGCTTGTCGAGCCCGGTGAGCAGCGTCAGACGTCGTTTCGAGCTTGGGTCGACCGCCAGCACCTCACCGGTCTTTGCGTCTTCATCACCGGCGAGTTGGGCGACGAGCAACCAAACGCCCGGACCGTCGGTGAATTGCGTCGGACCATCGAGGCCGCTCACGATCACGGTAGGCGTGGATGGTGACGCCGCGGCAGTCGTGTCCGAGGACCGGCGTGACGATCTTTCGGACATCGCGGCGACGACCACGACTCCGGCACCGATGGCCATCGTGGCAGCGACCACGGCGACCAATGGGCGGCGTCGCCATTTCGACGGGCTCGGCTGGTCTATCACCTCAGGCACGCTACCGAAGCAGGGCCGTTAGTCGTTCCGCTAGACCGGACGTCGTGTCGAACGCCGCCAACTCCGATCGGTTCTCCGGATTTGCTGATCTCTACGACGCCCATC
>JAYSTV010000450.1:0-6275 GCA_043719425.1 Acidimicrobiia bacterium
AGCGATCATTCCCAACGTCGTGTACCAGCGCGACGGCTACGTGGAGGGCGTGATCAAAGACCCGATCCAGTTCGAGCGCTCCGGCAAACTCCGGGCCGATATCGCCGCCCTGACCCAGCTCGTGGCCAACGAACTCGAGGCCATGATCGCCGCCGAACCAACCCAGTGGCACGTCCTCCAACCGGTCTGGCCCTCCGACCCCGGCTACCGAACCCCCGCCCAATAGCTCCGAACGGGAAGCACACGTGGGCCAGCTGGCTCGCTCGGGCCAGCTGGCTTCGATTTTCGGGCGGTTTCCTGGCCCACGACCCGACACCGACCGCGCTGATCCGCCGCGGCTTCTCGTCGCACGCGGCCATCGGTCATCGTCACATGCATGACCGTCGACATCGAAGCGCTCTCGAATCTGGCCCGACGCCAACACGGCGTCTTTTCTCACGCGCAAGCTGGACTGCACGGGATGACCGAGGGCCAATGGCATAGCTGGCGACGGCGCCATCAACTCATCGAGCTTCACTCGGGAGTCGCCTCCCTTCCCGGCAAGATCCTCACGTTCCAAGGCCGCGTCCTCGCTGCGGTTCTCGCATCGCCGACGGGAACGGTTGCATCATGTCGATCGGCAGCAGCTCTTCATAGCTGTTGGTCCACCCACCTAGGTCCGGTGCCGGTCGAGGTGACGACTCCTCGACAGGGCGCCCGCGATCTCCGAGGGGTCATCGTCCATCGACCGCTCGATCAGCACGAGATCATCCCGGTCCTTCTCGACGGCATACCTTCGACGAACGGCCTTCGCACCATGACTGATATCGGGCAAGTCATTACCGACGACGTTCTCCGAAACGTCTTGCACGCCGCATTCAGTCGAAATGTGGTCACGGTCGAAGCCGTTTCGAACGAAGCCATGAGGCGACGCGCCTTACGGCGACCCGGGCCATCTGCTGCGCTTCGCGTCATCGGCGCGAACTCGTCCGCCCACGGCTTCACTGCCAGTGAGCTGGAACGCATTGTGCTGGAGTTCCTGGTGTCGGCGGGTCTTCCCGAGCCGGAACGCAACTACGAAATTCGGATTGGGGGTCGGCGCTTCATCGTTGACCTCGCCTGGCCGCTGTACCGGTTCGCGATTGAACTCGACGGACGGGCGTTCCATGCCGATCGGTTCGATGAGGACCGCAAACGCGATGTCACGTTGAAAGTCAACGGTTGGGACCTTCACCGCTATACCTGGAAGCACGCAACCGCTGAGCGGGCGTGGATGATCGAGTCGATCTCGGCGGCATTGCGGTCCCGCGGCATGCCAGCGGCCTAAGCCGTCGCCGTGGGCCAGCAAAGGCGGGAAAAATCGAAGCCAGCTGGCCCGAGCGAGCCAGCTGGCCCACGGGAGTCCGGCGCGCACTGCGGGGGTCGGGCGCGATCTCGTAGGCTGGCGGGGCTATGCGCATCGGGATGTTCAGCCCGTACTCGTTGTCCCTGCCCGGCGGCGTGCAGGGGCAGGTGCTCGGGCTGGCCCGGGCGCTGCGCCGACAGGGCCACGACTGCCGGGTGCTCGGTCCGTGCGACGGCCCGCCGCCCGAGCCGGGCATCATCACCCTCGGCAACGCCATTCCGTTCGCCACCAACGGATCCGTTGCCCCCATTGCCCCTGACCCCTCAGCGGCTCTACGCACGTGGCGGGCGTTGAAGAACGAACGCTTCGACCTGCTCCACCTCCACGAGCCACTCGTGCCGGGCTGCACGATGACGGCGCTCGTTCTGAAGCAATCACCGATCGTCGCCACGTTCCATCTCGCGGGAGAAAGCGAGTCGTACAAACGGCTGCGAAGCATCGTCAACCGCCTCGCCGACCGGATCGACTTGCGCTGCGCCGTCAGTGAAACCGCCGCCGCTATGGCCCGGATCGCCCTCGGCGGTGACTACGACGTGCTCTTCAACGGTGTCGACCTCGACCGCTTCCGTCGGCCGGAGCCGTGGCCGACAACCGGTCCGACGATCCTCTTCGTCGGTCGTCACGAACCCCGCAAGGGCCTCGACGTCTTGCTCCGCGCCTTCGACCGCATCCCCGGCGATGTCGCCCTGTGGGTTGTCGGCCACGGTCCTCAGACCGACGAGCTCAAGGCGAAGTACCCGGACTCCCGCATCCAATGGCTCGGGCGTATTCGTGACGACGAACTGGCCCGGCGATGGCGCGCCGCCACGGTGTACTGCGCGCCCTCGCTAGGCGGCGAGTCGTTCGGCGTCGTTCTTCTCGAGTCGATGGCGGCCGGCACTCCGGTCGTGGCGTCGAACATCGACGGCTACCGCCTCGTGGCCCGCGACACCTTCGATTCGCTCCTCACTCCCGCCGGCGATGCCGACGCGCTGGCCAAGGCGCTCCTACGCGTGATTACCGAACCCGGCCTCGCCGACGCGCTTCGCACCCACGGTACCGAGCGCGCCAACGAGCATTCCTTCGATGCCCTCGCCACGCTCTACGTTCAACGCTACGAGCGGTTGCTCGCCTAGGCGCCGGTCTCTAGTGCGATGATGGACGAATGCCCTTTCTGATCGTTCTTGGCATCATCGCCCTCATCGTGATCTACGTGGTCGTGCAGTACAACGGCCTCGTGCGTGTCCGCAACCGCATCGAAAACGGTTGGGCCCAGATCGACGTGCAACTCAAACGCCGTCACGACCTCATTCCCAACCTTGTCGAAACGGTGAAGGGCTACGCCGCCCACGAGCGGGCCACCCTCGAAGCAGTCATCGCCGCCCGCAACTCGGCCATGTCCGCCCACGGCGAAGCCGGCAAGGCCCAGGCCGAAAACGCTCTGAGTGGCACGCTGAAGAGTCTCTTCGCTCTCGGCGAGGCATACCCCGACCTCAAGGCCAACCAGAACTTTCTCCAACTCCAGGAAGAACTGACTGGAACCGAAGACAAGATCGCCTATTCACGGCAGTACTACAACGACGAAGTCCGGGCCTACAACACCAAGATCCAGAGCTTCCCGTCGAACATTTTGGCCAAGCAGCTCAAGTTTGCTCAGCGCGAGTACTTCCAGACCGACGATGCCGACCGTGGCCCCGTCAGCGTGAAGTTCTGAGCACGTCCGCGCTCGCCTCCGGGGGTCACCGTGTTTGATGCCGTCGCGTCCAATCGGCGACGTTCAATCGTGCTGATTGGCTCCTTCGTCCTCGTGGTGTTGCTGGCGTCATGGGCCTTCAACGCCGTGGTCGGCGGCGGGCCGCTCGGTCTCGTGCTTGGTCTGGCCTTCACGGGCGTCACCTCGTTCCTCGCGTATTGGAAGAGCGATGCCGTCGCCCTGTCGATGAGCCATGCCCACCCGGCCGACCCCACCGACTACGCCCGCCTCCACAACCTTGTCGAAGGACTCTGCATCGCCAGCGGCGTGCCCAAGCCCCGCCTCTACGTGATCGAAGACGACGCGCCCAACGCCTTCGCCACCGGACGCGATCCCAAACACGCGGCGATTGCCGTCACCACAGGCCTTCTCGCCAAGATGACGCGCGTGGAGCTCGAAGCCGTGCTCGCCCATGAGCTCTCACACGTGAAGAACCGAGACATTCTCGTGTCCACTCTCGCCGTGACGATGGTCGGCGTTATCGCCGTGATGTCCGATTGGGCCATGCGCTTCCTGTGGTGGGGTGGTCCGCGTCATCGCAACGACCGGTCCGACAACAACAACGGCGCCGGACAGCTCGTCGCGGTGCTCGGCATCGTGCTCCTCGTTCTCACGCCGATCGTGGCCAAGCTGATGCAGTTCGCCGTGTCTCGTCGACGCGAATCGTTGGCGGATCTCACCGCTGTCACCATGACGCGCTACCCGCCCGGATTGATAAGCGCGCTTGAGAAGTTGCGCGACGATCAGACGGTCGTCCACTCCGGCTCACGAGCTACTGCGCACCTGTGGATCGAGTCGCCCATCCCGCGCTATCCGAGCGAGGAGTTGCCGGGCAACGAGCGAAAACTCTCACGCCTCAATCGAATGTTCGACACCCATCCCCCGCTCGAAGACCGCATCGCCGCCCTCCGCGAACTCTAAGCGCGCCTACTACATATCATCGTTCGGATCGAGAAGTATCAGTTCGTTCTCGAAAAGGTGACGGTGCCCTTGGCGGGATCGGTGGCGGCGAGACGGAGGCGGACGGCGTCGCCGGGTGAACAGCCGGCGAGCGGCACGCGTATGCGTATGCCCTCGGCGATGAGATGGACGACGGCGTGCTCGGGATCGGACTCAACCACGACACCGTCGAACGCCTCGCCCTCGCGACCAACCATCACGACCGCTTCAACGAGGTCAATACAGGCTCGGTCAATCTTCGAAGCGCGCATACCTATTGCGTCCATCACCGGCGGCAGACGGGTGAGAGGCTCCGTCAGCGCTTCGACGGCACCGCCAGCATGAAGCGCCACGGCGAAGTCGAGGACGTAGCGATCGGCGAGGCGTCGAAGCGGGGCGGTGGCATGAACGTAGGGCGCGCCCATCGCCGCATGCCACGGTCCGTCGGGCGCGCCGGTCTTGCCTTCTGACCGCATGGCCCCGGTCGAGTTAGCCCGGTAGAACCGGTAGCGGGCACCACCTCCGGCTCGACGGAGAGCGATCGAGAACGAGGCGTCCGCCGGCACGTGGGGACGCAACCTCCGAAGCAGGTCTCGGAGCGGTTCACCGTCCGCCCACGCCAAGCCGAGACTGCGAGCCGTTCGACGAAGCCCGGCCACGTCGCGTCGACTCGGATCATCGAGGTCGCGGAAAAGTCCGACGCCATGCGCCACAAACATCGCACCGAGCGCAAGGTTGGCGGCCAGCGACATCGCCGAGTTCGCTTCTTCGCTCGCCGTGAGCGATCGGAACGTGAGCCGGAGCTGGCCGGGCGCATCGGGGTCGTGGACGATCTCCTGTTCCGGCCGCTGCACCCGCTCAGCGCCCCGGGCCTGATCGCTTTCGTCCATCCGGGCAGCGAAGGCGGCGAGAAGGGGATGGACCTCGTCCGGGGTCGCCGTTTCGTAGGCGAGCTTGGCCCGGCTCCGGACCACCGCTCGATCCACGGAACGAAGCGTCGGCACAAGGTTCGGACCAAGCGCGACGGTCATCACAATGGCCGGCCGATCGACGTCGGGCAACAGGCTGGCCGAGCCCTCCGAAAGCGTCGCCGGATACTGGGGGATCTTGGCGTCCGGAAGGTAGATCGTGCTGGCCCGCGACCACGCCTCGGTTTCGAGCGCACTCCCCCGGCCCACAAAAGCGCCGACGTCGGCGATGGCGTACTGGAGAACGAAGGTGTCGCCGTCCATCGCCAAGGCGAAGGCTTGATCCAGGTCGGTCGACGAGGCCGGGTCGAGGGTGGCGAAGGCCACGTCGGTGAGATCAACCCGTCCCGACCGATCGAGCGGTCGAGCGGCGGCGGCCGTAGCCTCGGCCTGGACACCACCCGGGAACGACGACGCCAGCCCGTTGGCGGCACGCATTGCGGCCAGTCCAGCGTCGAGCAGAACAGCAGCATTCGGAGAGGCGTACACGGTGGCGAGTCTGGTCCACGAGAGTGACGTGGGGCGCGGCGCCTGGCGACGCACCATCGGCACGTCGCCAGGTCCCGATGAGATCAGTTCACAAAGCCGAGGACGGTGAGGGGCGAACCCGATCCGTTTTGCAGGGCGAGGCGGCCCATCACGATCGTGTTGCCCGTCGGTTTGAGGTCGTCGAGATTGTCGAGGCACTCAAGCACGATGCCCTTCGCACTCAACACGTTGGTGTTCGTGGAGTAGTTCGTGTCAAGGCCCGGATCGGCACCGTGGGTGTCAATGCCGACACCGGCAATCTCGCGCTCGTCGAGCAACCACTGTGAGGTTTCGCCCGCGATTCCGGGAAAGTGCAGATCGCCGGCGGCGTCCTGGTTGATGAAGGCCTGCGGATTCGACCATTTGTCCTGCCATCCGGTCCACACGAGAACCATCGAGTCACGCGGAACGCGGCCGTTGCGACGCTCCCAGTCCTTCACGTCCGAGACGGTGAGCGCATAATCAGCGTTGACCGATGCCTTCGATCGAATGTCGATAACCACGGCCTTGCGAACGAGTTCATCGGGCCCGTACTGGTCGATGCTCGCACCTCCGGCGAAGAAGCTATTTCCCGAGTTCATGTGGGTCCCGCTGTGCTCACCGATGGTGAAACTGCGCAAGTAATACCCGTCGTTGGGGATGTTGGCGACCTCGTTGAACTGGACTGCGGGATCTCCCGGCCAAAGAGGGATCTCGGGCGAGATCGGGTGCGAAAGGTCGACCA
>JAYSTV010000046.1:0-4392 GCA_043719425.1 Acidimicrobiia bacterium
CGCCTGGCCCTCCTCGTGACGTTTGCCATGGGTGGCGTCGGCATCATCGGCTACATCCTGGGCGCCATCTTGATGCCCAAGCGGCCGAAGGGTGAGTCGGCTCCCGCCACCCCTGCCGTCAACGGCCTGCAAGTTCTCCACGACCGCTCCCTCGGCGTGTGGGTGCTCATCGCCATCGGCGTGGCGATGCTGCTCGATCAACTCGACCTCAACATCGTGGGCGATCGCCTCTGGCCGTTGCTGTTCATCGGTGGTGGGCTCATCGTGCTCATGCGTCGACGCGATGCCAGTGCAGTCGACAAAGCGACGACCGCCGCTCGCGCCGCTGCCGCGTATGAAACCAGCCCACTTTTCGAATACGGGCCGACCCGACGTGATCTCCACGCCGAGGCGCTGGCTGAACTCCACGATCCGGTCGTCGATGACGTGGAACGCGCCGTGGCCGAGATGCGGGCCGAGCGCCTCGGCGGAGCACCCGCAGGTCCAGATGTCGTTGCGCCGGTAGTCACGGGTCGGCGTCGGCGTCGCAGGCGCAGCGCGCTTCGTCGACTGGTCTACGGACTCTTGGCCTTGTTTCTGGCGGTGTTCTTGATCGCCGGGGCCATCGGTGCCCGCATTCTGAGCCGAGGCGCCGGGCAGCAAGTTTGGGCCCCGGTCGCCGGAACGACGAAGTTCGCCTACACCTTCGGGGCCGGTGACACGACCCTTGATCTGCTCCCTCTGGCGACGTCGATGGCGGCGACCAGCGGCGAAGACAAAACCGTCAAGGGCAACGTGAGCCTCGACTTCGGTCGCCTCAACGTGATAGTTCCGACCGGCAAGGACTGCCCGACGCTTCGCCTGAACACGAAAGCTCGCATTGCCCTCGGCTACTCCGGCGACGGCGAATCGACCGGCGTTGTGGGCGGCAATCGCCTGCGCACCTTCAGCGGCACCCGGAAGGTCATTCAGCTCGACGCCACCTTGCTCGCCGGCAACCTCAACGTTGTTCGATCGACCACGCCGTGCCTCGGCCCGGCAACTTCTGCTCCCACTGTCTCAACCAAGCCACTCGCCTGAAAGGCAACATCATGAAACTCACCAATATCTTCCTCTTCATCCTCGGTGGCGTGCTCCTCATCGCCGGAGTCGGCGCTCTCGCCAGCGTCGCCCTCCGCCTGCTGTGGCCAGCACTCCTTCTCGGCGTGGGCGTCACGTTGATCGGAAAGGCCGTGAAGACCTCGTCGGACTGACCCGCCTGCCCCCAGCCCCGCGCTGACGACTCCCCCACCGTCAGTGCGCACGGTGCAGCCGCCTCCGCATCAGCCCCTCGGGCACGCGCGGGGCGGCTGCTGTCGTTCAAAACGCGACGCCGAGCTACGGACGTCTCGCCGGGGACTGCGTGTGCGACGGGTCGGTCTCGACGAGGCCAGCAAGCACGCCGTCAATCGCCGCCAGAGTCGAAGCCTCGAGCTTCACGCCCGCGGCAGCGACCGACGCATCAAGTTGCTCGGGACGAGATGCGCCGACGATCGCCGACGCAACATTCGGGTTCGCCAGCACCCATGCCACCGCGAGGCCGGCCATGGTCAGGCCGACGGAATCGGCGATCGGACGGAGCTGTTGCACGGCAGTGAGTACATCGTCACGCAGCCATCGGGCAATGAACTGTCCGCCGGTCGGATCCGTAGCGCGTGATCCGTCGGGCACCGGTTGACCGGGCAGGTACTTGCCCGTCAGCACACCTTGGCCAATGGGTGACCAGACGATCTGCGACAAACCGCACTCTTCGCTGGCCGGAACGACATCAGCCTCGATCACCCGCCACAGCATGGAGTACTGCGGCTGGTTCGACACGAACGGCACGTGCAGCTCCTTTGCCAGCGCCGCCGCCTCACGGATTTGCGCCGCGGTCCACTCGGACACGCCGATGTAGAGCGCCTTGCCCGACCGGACGATGTCGGCAAAGGCCACCATCGTCTCCTCGAGCGGCGTCTCGTAGTCGTAGCGGTGAGCTTGGTAGAGATCGAGGTAGTCGATCCCCAACCGACGAAGCGAGCCGTCGATGCTCTTGAGCAGGTGCTTACGCGAGAGGCCGCGATCGTTGATCCCACGGCCGGTCGGAAAATACACCTTGGTGGCGATCTCGAGTCCGTCGCGCTTCTCGCCGGCGAGCGCCCGTCCGAGCACACTCTCGGCCTTGGTCCCGGCGTAGGCGTCGGCGGTGTCAAAGGTGGTCACCCCGAGATCGAGCGCCCGACGCACGCAAGCCAGCGCGGCATCTTCTTCCACCTGGCTGCCGTGCGTGACCCAGTTCCCGTAGCTCACCGCCGAAACCTTGAAACCACTGCGACCGAGATTGCGATACTCCATAGCGACGACCGTAGTCCGGGCCTGGGACAGACTGTCTTAATGACTCGGCTTGAAGAACAGATTGCGTTTCTGGTCGAAATCGACCAGCTGAAATCGATCCTTCGCCAGACGCCGATCGCGGACGGGTCACGACGAGAGAACACCGCCGAGCACTCGTGGCATCTCGCGATGTTTGCACTGGTGCTGGCCGAGCACGCGCCGGACCCCGTCGACGTGTCGCGCGTGATCATGATGCTGCTCATTCACGATCTCGTGGAGATCGACGCCGGCGATACCTTCATCTACGCGGCCAGCGATCCCGAGATCGCCGCCGCCCAAGAGCGCGCCGAAAAAGCGGCCGCCGACCGGATCTTCTCGCTCCTGCCCATCGATCAGAACGCCCGGTTGCGCGCCCTATGGGAGGAGTTCGAAACCAAGGAATCGGCCGAGGCACGCTTTGCCAAGACCATCGACCGTCTCCAACCCATGCTGCTCAATCAGGTCAGCGGGGGCGGTTCCTGGAAGACCCATTCCATTACTGCGGACAAGACCCGACGGCTCATCGCCACCACCATGCCGCCGGGCTCGATTCTCACCGAATTCGCATTACGGATTGTCGCCCTGGCCGTCGCCGAGGGGGCGCTCCTCCCTGAGGCACAAGACGTTCTCAATCAGAACGAGCCCGAGACTAGGCAGGGCTAGGGTTTCGCCCGTGTCAATCGTTGCTGCGTACATCCTTCTCCAGACCGACGTCGGCAAGTCGTCGTCGGTCTGCACCGCCGTTGGCGCCCTTGTAGGCGTGGTGAGCTGCGAGGAGGTCACCGGCCCCTACGACCTCATCGTCAAGGCCGAAGCCGACTCGCTCGACGAACTCGGCAAGCAGGTTGTCAGCCGCATTCAACTGGTCGAGGGCATCACCCGCACCTTGACCTGCCCGGTCATCCACTTCTAACGCCAGGGCTTCACTGGCGGGTGATGAACTCGCGCAAGACGGCCATCGAACGCGTGGGGTCGTCACGGAACACGCCGTGACCACAACCGGCGAACCGTTCGAACTGCACCCACTCGTCCGGTAGTGCTGCCGCGATCTCCGCCGACCCGGCGATCGGGGTGACCGGGTCGAGCTCGCCGCCGAGCACCAGCACCGGGCAGGCCGCCCGGGCGAGGTCATTGCGGAGATCGAAGGTTCGGTTTTCGCCGTCGTTCCAAAACGAGAACATGGCCGAGTTGCGAATGGTCGCAATCGTCTCGAAGATGTTTCCTGGCGTCTGGGTGTAGAGCGGTCCGCAGACCCGCAGATATTCTGCGCGCGTAGCATCCGTCGGATCGGTCCAGAAGCGCTCGGCAATCGCGCCCGCTTCGGGGCCGCCGAGCTGGGTGAACATGGCCACGGCCGGCGCGAGTTGCCAGCGGACAACCGTCGAGCTGAGCACCACCTTGCCGGGGTGTTCGGGATGACGTCCGAGGTAGCGCTGCGCAACGAACCCGCCAAAGCTGTTGCCGAGCACGATGGGTTTCTCGATTCCGAGCACGTCGCAGAGCCGCACGACGTCGTCGGCCCAGGTGTCGAGGTTCCACTCGTCGCTCGTCCGCCAGTCGCTACGCCCGTGACCGCGATGGTCATAGACCACGACCTGCGCCACATCGCGCAACTCGGCCAGGCCGAGCTTGAAGGTCGCGTGGTCGAGCCCCGGTCCACCATGCAACAGGATCAACGTTGGACGCTCGGCGAGCTTGCCGCCGATAGGCACGAGCCCGAATCCGTCGACGTCAACGTAGAGCCGGACACCATTGCCAATATCAACGCGCACGGCAGGACCTTACCCCGCTGCGTTTCAGTCGGCCATCGCCCAGATCAGGATCTCGGCACCTTCGGGTCCAGCCGTGATGGTCGGGATGCGAGCGCCTATAACGCAGATGTAACAGCGATCTGGTCTGATGCACATCATGATCGTGCGATTCAACATTCTCGGACCTGTGAGTGCCACGGTTGATGCCAAACCGGTAAGCCTCGCACCCGCGTTGCGTCAGATTGTGGCGCTCCTGTGTGTCGAGCCAGAT
>JAYSTV010000451.1:0-15168 GCA_043719425.1 Acidimicrobiia bacterium
GACTCGGTCATCGACGCTGAGGCGCGTCAGGCCGGCATGGTCATCGAAGACGACGGTGAGGCTCACACCAAGATCATCGAGTTTCTCGAACAGCTCAAGGTCATCTGAGCTCTTCGCTCGGACCTCCCACATTTCGTCGTAAGAGAGAAAACATCATCATGGCTATTTCCAAGATTTGGGTTGTCGCTGAAATTGTCGACGGGGTCGTCGCCACCAGCTCCCTTGAACTCCTCAGCGCCGCTCGCGCCACTGGAGCCACTGTCGAAGCCGTCGTCGTCGGCGACGGTGCCGCCGTGGCGGAACAGCTCGGCAACTTCGGCGCGTCGAAGGTCTATGCCACCGGCGACCTCGGCGGAGCCCTCCTCGGCGTGCCGGTCGCTTCGGCGATCGCGGCGTTGGTCGCAGGAGGAAACGCTCCCGATGCGATCCTTCTGGCCCAGACCTACGACGGTCGCGATATTGCCGGCCGTCTATCGGTCAAGCTCGACAAGACCGTTCTCACGAACGCCGTTGGGGTGTCGGTCTCCGGCGACACGCTCGTGGCCGAACATGCGGTATTCGGTGGATCGAAGATCTTGCAGGCGAGCTTCACCGGCGCCGGGCCGTACCTGGTGCTGGTGCGGCCGAAGAGCTATGCCGCCGAAGCGTCGGGTGGCGCGGCGGCGAGCGTTGAGACCATCGCCGTTCCTGATTCCGGCGCGTCCGCATCAGCTGTCGTGGTGGAGCGCCACGTGGAAGAGCGGACCGGTCCGAAGCTCGATGAAGCGACCGTGGTTGTTTCCGGCGGACGTGGTCTGGGCGAGGCCGACAAGTTCGCCATGGTCGAAGAGTTGGCCAAGAGTCTGCATGGAGCGCCGGGTGCGTCACGCGCCATTGTCGACGCTGGCTGGGTGCCCTACGCCTATCAAGTTGGCCAAACCGGCAAGACGGTGAAGCCCGAGGTCTACATCGCCGCAGGTATCTCCGGCGCCACCCAGCACATGGTCGGCATGAAGGGCGCGAAGAACATCATTGCCATCAACAAAGACAAAGAAGCTCCGATCTTCGGTATCGCCGATCTGGGAATTGTCGGCGATGTCCACAAGGTCTTGCCGAAGCTGTTGGAGGCGTTGAAGGGTCGCTCGTAGGGCGAGCACTGAAGCGCAGCGGAAGAGCGCAGCACCAGAAGATGGAGTTCTTGCCGAAGCTGTTGGAGGCGTTGAAGGGTCGCTCGTAGGGCGAGCACTGAAGCGCAGCGGAAGAGCGCAGCACCGAGCGAGTTCGACGTGGTGTTTATCGCCACGACCAGCGTGAACCTGCGGAAAAGCTGACGGTACTTCGTCAGCTCTTTCGCTTTAGGGCAACCGGGCGATGGTCGACGAACTACTCGCTATGGGAAGCCCGCATCAGACAGCCGCGAGACGAGCCGCTCAACTGCACGGCCCCGCGCTCTCGGGCGCGGTGCTTGATGCAGTGATGCAGGACGTCGATGCGTTGGTGGTGTTTGTCGAGCTCCCGTCGCGCCGGATCTGGGTGCTTCGTGGCCCGCAATCGTTTGGCTACTCCGTGGAGGATGTCGAGCGGATTGGTGCCCTCCAGCTCTTCGTCTACGAAGACCGCAGCCGCGTGGAAGCCCAAGTTGTCAGTTTGTTTCGCGACGGTATTCCGGTAGCCAGTCTCGAAGTGGTGATGCATGACGCCCGAGGAAATCTTCGGCCGGTGCTCCTCACCCTTCGTCCCGTCGAGACCGACAGCCAACAGGGGGTCCTGGTCTCGCTGGTGGAGCTTCGCTCCAGTCGGACAAGCGAACAGTCCACGATTCGTCGCCGTGAGCTCAACGCCGTCGTCGAACGCGCTTCACACCGGGTTGCGCTCGCCGGGAACGGCGATCTCGATACGGCCCTCAACGACTCAGCGGGCGAGTTGGCCAACGCTATCGGGGCCACCACCCTTTCGTTCTGGACCGTGAACCCGAGCCACGTGATGCAACAATCGGCCTGGGGGTGGCCCGAGGAAGTTGGTCAGCTGGCTCCGGCACTCAAAGGCATCCGGGTTGACTTCATTGCCGAGCGGATCGTGCAGTCCGACGATGGTGTCGTGATCATTCGGTCTTCGGAGTTGGATGACGACTCGCCGTTGTACTTGCACTGGGTTCGGTCGCGTGGTGGCTCACTGGTGTGCGTGACGCGAACCGATCGCGAGGGAAGCATCCGCGTTCTCTCGTATCACGTGCCCGAAGACGAGCCGCGCCTTGATCCCGACGAACTGCACGCTGCTCGCAACGCGTTCGAGATCATTGGCAATGCCATCGATCGACGAGCACTGTCGAAGGCGATGGAAGACAACGCGCGTTGGTCGCAGGCAGTTCTCGAAAGCTCCAGCGACATGCTTGGCGTTCTCGACATCAACACCACGATCAAGTTTGCCAGCGCTTCGGTGCGCGATCTCGGGTACGACCGTCAAGAACTCGAAGGTCGTCGAGCACTGGATTTCGTCCATCCCGAAGATGTCGCCGCGGCGTTCGCGCTCTTCGAATCACCGGCGCCGAAGGTGTTGCGGTTCTTGACCGCCGATGGGTCGTGGCGCCATCTTGAGTGCCGCGTGAGGAACTTGATCGATGACCCGACCATCAACGGCCTACTTCTGAATGCGCGAGACGTTACCGACCGGATCACCTTCGAGCGAACGGTGCAGGCGTTCGCCAGCGCGCAACAGCTCCTGTCCAGTGTCACCATGCGACTCTCGGCGGCGCTGCCGGGTGAGTTGCTCAACGAACTCCGCAACGGTTTGGTCGAGTTGGCGGCGTTCTCCCGGGCGTCGCGCGCTGGCCTGTGGTGGTCGAATCAGGAGGGCATGGTCGAAATCGAGATGTTCGTGGCCGCCGACGGCACCGACCTCCGTCCGGCGGGCAGCACGGCCATTGCTCTTCCGGACGAACTACCCGCATTCAGCTTCGAACGATCAACTGATGCCGTTCGTCCGGTCTTCGACGCCATGGTCCGGCCCGAGCTTCCCCCGCTCGGTGCGCTGATGGCGGCCCCGTTCGTTGGTCCGACGGGTCACGTCGGCATGCTGACCCTGGCGTCCGACAAGTCAACCTACGAGCCCGATGACGCCATTCGCCGGGTGGTTCCGGCGTTCGCGCAGATCGTGACCACGGCAATGCTGCGCCACGACGCCGAGCAACGGCTACGCCTCCAAGCGTCGACCGATGTGGTCACCGGTCTGGCGAATCGCGCCGTCATGCGCAACCGCCTGGAATGCGATTTCGCGCTGGCTCGCGACTCATCGTTGAGTGTGGCGCTCCTCCTCCTTGATCTCGACGACTTCAAGCTTGTGAACGATGGCTATGGCCATCAGGTGGGCGACGACCTGCTGCGTCAATTCGGCAATCGGCTTCGGTCGATCTGTGCCACCGATGATCTGGTGGCGAGACTCGGCGGCGACGAGTTCGTGGTCATTCGCACCGGTCGATTCGATCCCGCACACGTCATTGCGCTGGCCGCGCGAATAACGACGGCGCTGAAGGCCCCGTTCGAGCTCGACGGTCGACAGTTCACGGTCTCATCGTCGATCGGCATCTCCGTGCTTGAACCGGACGAGGACCGAGCCGATACCGACGACCTCCTTCGACGCGCCGATATCGCGATGTACCAGGCGAAGCGGCGCGGTCCGGGCGAGATCGAACGCTTCGATGAGCGGATGGGCGAGGCTGCTCGCGGAAATGCACTGATTCGAGCTGATCTGGATCTCGCCATCTCCAACGGAGACATCGATGTGCTCTTTCAACCGATCGTGGAAACAACGACGGGTCGCCGTAAGGGCGCCGAGGCGCTCGCCCGGTGGGTCCATCCGGTCCTCGGCCTGCTCAGCCCGGACAAGTTCATTCCGGTCGCCGAACGTTCTGGCTTAATAAGTGCACTCGGTAAAGTGGTGCTGAACAAATCGGTAGACATGCTCGCCCTCTTGACGAGCGAAGGACTGGTGGATGACGACTTCTATCTTTCGGTCAACGTCGCCGCTCGTCAGCTTCACGAAGCAGACTTTCAGGACGATGTGTTCGCCGCACTCGATCGTTGTGGCCTCTCGCCGCGTCGGATTCGTCTCGAGATCACCGAATCATCGCTCGTCGATCGTGCCCTGCTCGATTGCATGCACAACCTTCGTCGGGCCGGTCTGCAACTTGCCATCGACGACTTCGGCACGGGGTACTCGTCGCTCGCGTCGCTGCAGGATTTGCCCGTCGATGTGCTGAAGATCGATCGCAGCTTCGTGCAGCGAATCGATACCGATCGCCAAGCTGCCGCCCTGGTTGCCGCTGTGGTCACCATGGCCAACACGCTGGGCCTCGAGACCGTGGCCGAAGGGGTCGAAACCGAGGGACAGCGCGCCGCATTGGCGTCGTTCGGTTGTCCGTCATCCCAGGGCTTTCTCTTCGATCGCCCAATGAGCAGCAACGATTGGCGTGGCTGCGTCGATCGGCAGGAACCGATCGTTGACTACTCCGCGATCGCCGTGGCCGGATAGCCGAACGCAGGCACGGAGTCGAGCGCTGCACCGGGAGCCGTTGACCATTCGAGCGCCTCGACCTGGTCACGGCTGCGACGGCTGCCGATGGACCGAATGACATCGAACGCCGATGCCGTGAGCTTTGGTGCGTCGATTGGACAGCCATCGATCAGGTCGACGCCGCCGACGTTGACCTGAACGGGATATCCGCCTTCGCGAGTGGCAGCGCGGCTGGCAATGAAGCCGAGCGACACGATCGACGCAGTGCTGTCGCGATCGCCCGGTTGACCGAGTGCGTGTCGGAGATCGTGCTCGTGGGTGTATGCATCGAAGAGCATCTGGGCCATCGCCATTCCTCGCTCGGTCGCTCGAGCTTCAACGAACGGAGCGTAGGTCGCCCACTCCTCTGCGATCTGCGGACCGGTGTGATCAGCGCGCTTAGCAACCTGTGCTGCAGTCCACGTAGGGGTGGTGACCCCGACCATGTTGTTGTTGATTCCATCGTCGACAATTCCGGCGAGATGGGCGAGCGTCTGGCGGACCGTCCACTCTGAACAGTGGGGGACGTCGCGCTCCCACTCGTCGGGGCTCAGGGCGGCAACGAGGGTGAGGACTCGTAGCCGCAGCTCGCGGTAGGCGGCTCCCACGTCGATGGTGGTGTAGTCCGGTCGTTCGTTCACCCGCTCGACATTACGGGCGAGGTCGCGGCCGGGTTGCAACGGATGATTTGACCTGCCATACTTTGACTGTGCGTTTTGCCTCCATTCTCGTAGTAGGTCACTGAGCGCACAGCTTCGTTTCTCGCTGCATGCGCTCGACCTCCGGTGACCCCGGAGGTTTTTTGTTTGTACGGCCACGTTTCGTTTTCCTTTTTCGTACTTCCCTTCTCACCCCAAGGAACCTTTCCGCCATGGAGCTGACCGGCGCCCAAGCCCTCATCAAGAGTCTCGAAATGTGCGACACCGAGGTCATCTTCGGTCTCCCCGGGGGCTGCATCCTCCCCGCCTACGACCCGTTGCTGGAAAGCCCCATTCGCCACATCCTCGTTCGCCATGAACAGGGTGCCGGCCACATGGCTGAGGGCTATGCCCACGTGACCGGACGACCGGGCGTGGCCATGGTTACCTCGGGTCCGGCCGCCACCAACATGGTTACCCCGCTGTGCGATGCGTACATGGACTCCATTCCCATGGTGTGCATCACCGGCCAGGTGCCGACCGGCGCCATCGGCACCGACGCCTTCCAGGAGTGCGACACCGTGGGCATCACTCGCTCGGTCACCAAGCACAACGAGCTGATCATGAACGCGCAGGACATCCCGCGGATCGTGGCCGAGGCGTTCCACATCGCCACCACCGGTCGGCCCGGTCCCGTGCTCATCGACGTTCCGAAAGATGTGCTGCAAAACAAGATGCAGTGGTACTGGCCCGAGACGGTTGATCTCGCCGGCTACCGCCCCGCCCCCCAGGCTGATCCAATGTCCATCCGCCGGGCGGCGGAAATGATCATCAGCTCGACCCGTCCCATTCTCTATGTGGGCGGCGGCGTCCTGAAGGCTCGTGCGGCCACCGCGCTTCATGAGCTGGCCGAACTGTGTGACATTCATGTCGTCACCACGCTCATGGCCCGTGGCGCCTTCCCCGACGATCACCGTCTCGCGCTCGGCATGCCTGGCATGCACGGCAACTACACCGCCATTACGTCGTTGCAGCAGAGTGATCTGCTGATCAACCTCGGCGCCCGGTTCGACGACCGCGTCACCGGCAAGGTGTCGGCGTTCGCTCCGCACGCCAAGATCATCCACGCCGACATCGACCCCGCCGAGCAGGGCAAGGTCCGAGTCGCCGACGTTTCCTTGATCGGCGACGCCAAGATCACCATCGAACACCTTGTTGCTGCCATAAAGGAACTGCTGTCGTCGGGATCTTCGTTCCCTGATCGTGGTGTGTGGAAGCAGACGATTTCCGGTTGGCAGGAGAACTTCCCGCTCGCCTATGCGCCGCAAGAAGTTGATGGTCCCCTCAAGCCGCAGATGGTCCTCGAGAAGCTTCGTGACTCGGCTCCGGCCGGCACGATTCTCGCCTCGGGCGTTGGTCAGCATCAGATGTGGGCGTCGCAGTATTGGAAGTTCAACGAGCCCTACACATGGGTGAACTCCGGTGGTCTCGGCACGATGGGTTTCTCGGTTCCCGCGGCCATCGGCGCCAAGGTCGGTTGCCCCGACAAGACGGTGTGGGCCATCGACGGAGATGGTTGCTTCCAGATGACGAACCAGGAACTCACCACGGCGTCGATCGAGCGCATCCCGGTCAAGATCGCCATCCTCAATAACTCCTATCTCGGCATGGTCCGTCAGTGGCAGGAGATGTTCTACGAGGAGCGCTACTCCGAGGTGTACCTCTCGCCGGAGCTGCCGGACTTCGTGAAGCTTGCGGAAGCAATGGGCTGCGTTGGCATTCGCGTCGACTCGCCCGAAGAAGTGCAGCCGGCGATCGACAAGGCCAACTCGATCAACGACCGTCCGGTTGTCGTCGACTTTCGTACAGACGAGAGCGAGAAGGTCTTCCCGATGGTTCCCGCCGGTATTGGCAACGACGACGTGGAAGTCCACGAATCGCAACGTGAGCGTCTCGCTATCGACAAGGCCCGCCGTATCGCCAACCGTGCTTGGTAAGCGCGCGTAAGAAACGTTCCTAAGGACATCACCATGGCTCAACTTCATACCCTCAGCGTTCTTGTCGAAAACAAGTTCGGCGTTCTGGCTCGCGTCGCTTCGCTTGTGTCGCGACGCGGCTACAACATCGAATCGCTCGCTGTTGCCCCCACCGATGACCCGGCATATTCGCGCATCACGATCGTCGTCGACGCCGATTCCACGCCGATGGATCAGATCGTGAAACAGCTCAACAAGCTGATCAACGTGATCGACATCATTGAGCTGTCACCGGAAAATTCCGTTGCCCGCGAGTTGCTGCTCATCTCGGTCACCGCACTTCCCGAGCGCCGAGCGGAGATCGCCGAACTGGTCAACATTTTCGACGCCAAGATCGTGAACGTCGGCTGGGACCAGATGACCATTGCGCTGGCCGATCCGCCGGACAAGCTCGACGACTTCGAGGACCTTCTTCGTCCCTACGGCATCGTCGAGGTCCAGCGCACGGGTCGGGTGGCATTGCCCAAGCTCAAGCGCGAAGCTCCGCAACTACGGGCTGTCGCCAACGGGTAGGTCCGGCAATGATCGAGCAGGGCTCCGCAACTACGGGCTGTCGCCAACGTCTAACGGAGCACGGTGTAGCCGGCGCGGTTCACGGTGAAGCCGCGTCTGGGGCGGCCGACCGTGGTCGTGCGGGTGACGCCGGTGGCATTCGACGTACAAACGATCGGGCCTAACGACGTCGACTTGCCGTAGGCCAGTGTGGAGCAGCCATCTGTGGTGCCGATCGGACCGCAGAGCGGTCCGATATCGCCTCGGCAGGACCCGGCGAAGAAGGTTGCGACTCGCTGCCGCGGTTCGCTTCACGGAGCGATCGTACCGACGCATCGGGCCATTACCGGGAACTGGCGCTACGAACGGACACGGCAGTGCACGGCCGCTTCGAGGGCAGTGCAAATCTCGGGCCATCGAGTTTGGCGAAACGCCGCGATGAATTCGACCAGCGCGTCGCGGGGTACCAATTCGGGCGTGTCCAGATTCAGCACACAACGCTTTGGCAGACCGTCGAAAACGTCCAAGATGACCTCCGAGGGAAGTCCCCGGATATTCGTTGTTGCCGGTGCAACGAGGATTCTCGGGAGACGGCTTACCGCCTCGGGTCGAGTGAGAACGAGCGCGGGCCAGCGGCCGGCGTTCTCAAAATCGGTCCACCAGAGTTCTGCCCAACCGGGTACCGGATTCACCACGGGTCGCGGGCGCCCTGGGCCCGTGACCGTGCCGCTGCGGCGTGCCACTCATCGAGCGATCCCCAATCGTCGAGCGGGCGGTCACGCCAACTGGTCCGGGTCGCCTGCGGCTTAGGCGAGGGCCCAGAGGTCGGCGAGCGGCTGTGTCGAGATGGCTCGGCGTTTCGCCACGAGACCCACGGTGATGGTGGGGAGGTCGGCAGCCACCGTGATTTCGTGCACGCGGCCCTTGAGCGGTGAGGCGTCGACAACGAGGCGCGGGATGATGGCCACGCCTGAACCCATCGCCGCCAGCGCGAGAACTTCCTCGTTCGTTTCTGCCTCGCGGAGTTCCGTCTCGGCGCCAAGGTGGCGGCGCACCCAACGTTCGGACAATTCACGGAGCAAGCCCTGTCGCGACAGCAGGATCGGTTGGCCGGCGATCGTCTTCACGTCCCGGGTGCCGACCGCAACGAACGGTGTTGACTGCATCGGCACGGCAACGAGGCCAGCCGGCAGTCGGGTTGGGAGCGGGGCAATAGCGGTGTTGACGGAACCGTCGCGAACGGCGGGGATGGCCGCTCCGGCCGGGCCGGTGCGGAGGTCGACGTGCACGTCGGGCCGGGCGCGTCGGAACCGTTCAAAGAGCGGCGGAGCGATGAGCTGGCTGGCGGTCACCGTGCAGAACACGGAGAGCTCGGTGACCTCGATGCTCCGGGCCCGCTTCGCGAGCGCATCCCAATCGTCGACGAGTGCTCGAAGTGCGTCGACGAGTTCATCGGACTCGGGTGCCGCGGAGACGGCGCGGCCCTCGCGTCGGAACAACTCACGGCCGACGGCGGCCTCGACTCGTTGCACGGCCCGAGACACCGTTGATTGGCTGACGTGCAATTCACGGGCGACGGCACCAAAGTTCGACCGGTTGGCCGCGGCGACCGCTAGTCGGAGGTCTTCGATCTCGGGCACTGATCCAGTGTACGCATGAGCGAGGTGCGCTATCTGCGCTGGGCGGATCAGCTGAAGTCCGGCAGACTTGAGGCCTCGTTTCGCCCTCTCAAGGAGCTCTTCCATGGCCACCGTGTACTACGAAAAAGACGCCGATCCCTCGGTCGTCCTCGGCACCAAAGTTGCCATCCTCGGCTACGGCTCACAGGGCCACGCCCACGCGCTGAACCTCAAGGAGTCAGGCGTCGACGTGGTCGTCGGTCTGCGTGACGGTTCGTCGTCGAAGGCCAAGGCCGAGGCCGCTGGTCTGCGCGTCATGAGCATGGGCGACGCGGCGAAGTATGCCGATCTCGTCATGATCACCCTGCCCGACACCGACATCGCCGAAGTCTTCGACCGCGACGTCGCCCCGAACCTCACCGCCGGTCAGGCCGTGGCGTTTGCCCACGGCCTCAACGTGCGCTTCGAGCTCGTCAAGCCGGCCGCCGACATCGATGTGATCATGATCGCCCCCAAGGGCCCGGGTCACCTCGTGCGTCGCACCTACACCGAAGGCGGCGGCGTTCCCGCCCTCATCGCCGTCCATCAGGATGCTTCGGGCAGCGCCAAGGCCAAGGCCCTCTCATACGCTTACGCGATCGGTGGCGCCCGCGCTGGTGTCATCGAGACCACGTTTGCTGAAGAGACCGAGACCGACCTATTCGGTGAGCAGGTCGTGTTGTGCGGCGGTCTCACGTCGCTCGTGCAGGCTGGCTTCGAGACGCTCGTCGAGGCTGGCTACCAGCCCGAGATGGCCTACTTCGAGTGCCTGCACGAGGTGAAGCTCATCGTCGACCTGATGTACGAGCAGGGCATCAGCGGTATGCGCTATTCGATCTCGACCACCGCCGAATACGGCGACCTCACCCGCGGCCCGCGCATCATCACCGATGCCACCAAGGCCGAGATGAAGAAGATCCTCGGCGAGATCACCAGCGGCGAGTTCGCCAAGGAGTTCATCGGTGACTACAAGTTGGGCGCTCCCAACTTCAACGCGCTTCGTGCCGCCGGCAAGGCCCACCCGATCGAAAAGACCGGCTCCGAACTGCGGGCGATGATGCCGTGGATCTCCGCCGGCAAGCAAAAAGTCGAAGACGCCGCAGGCGGCAGCAACTGAGCTGACTGACTGCGGTTGTGTGGATGGTTGGCGACACGCTGGGTGGTTGGCGACGTCGCTAACCACCCACACCGTCGCCAACCATCCAACGGTGGGGCCAACGTTTGTTTACGCGGCGGGGCCAGGCGCGGGTTACGGGGAGGCGGACGACGCCAACAAGGCGATCATCTCGTCGCGATCAGGGCCGAGAGGCGGCTCGGGGGGCCGACTGTCGCGGGCCTGCCAGGTGGCCATCACCCGACCGACCACGTCGGGGTTGGTCATCAGCGACTCCGGTGACTCGAGCAGATTGAAGTTCCGGAGAAAGGCCCGGAAGACAACGGGGTCGGTCCGCGTGGCCGGGAGTAGGCCATCGCGGATGATTGAGCGGACGGTGAGCTGGGCGTCGTTCGGCTCTTCACGACCGAGGGCAACCAAGCGAGCATGCATCGAGTCGGCGTCTTGGCGGACCGACGACTTGTAGAACGGCACGATCTCGCGCAGGGTCAGATCGTCGAGCGCCATCGCAAGTGCTTCGGCGTCGTAGGTATCGCTCGTCGACGCGGCGGTCAGCGCGTCGGTATGCAGCCACGCCTGCAGGGACCCGGTGGTGCATCCGCGGCCGTACATCGGGTTCGTGCACAACGCTCCGTCGCCAAGAACTGAGAGACCCAACACGATCGGGTTTGCGTCGATGACGAAGCGGCGATGGCGGTTACGCAGCTTGGCCATGGAGGTCACATCGGTGATTGGTTCGCATCGATCGAACTCAATCCATGGCCTGGTGCCAGGAAGTGCGCGGGCGGCTGCTTCGAATGCGTCGGCCGAGGAGAGGACTCGCATCGGCCGGTCATCGGTGTAGCTCGCCATGGTGAGAGAAAACGTGCGGTTGTCGCCTCGGAAAATCCCAAATTTGAGGTAGCCGAGATCGCCATTTGCCACCGCCGGTGGGGGTGGCTCGGCGCCATCACGGAAGGCGTAGAAACGTGAGAAGTACAAGATGGCGCACTCGTGGATTTCTTCCGACGGGGCGCTCGCTCCAATGTCGTTGAGCCATCGAAGGATCGGTGACCGCCGACCCGAAGCATCGACCACGAGATCGGCGGCGATGTTGCGGCCGTCTTCGAGCTGCACTCCTCGTACTCGGGGAACGGCACCGGATCGATCGGCCATGAGCGCAGTAACGCCGGAGCCGGACTCCCACCGAACGGCGTCGATGGCGGCCACCGCTCGGCGCAGATTCCACTCGAAGGTAATGCGTCGACAGGCGAGCATCACGAGGTCCTCGTCGCCGGGTTGTGCGCTCCGGTCGACGATCGTGGCCGGAAGGATTTCGTCGACCGGAAGTTCGGTGGCGCCCGCGTCGAGCAACGAGGCGAGCACATCGGGGGCGCGATCACGCAGGAGGTTTCGCAGGCGGGCCAGGAACGCATGCGAGTGGAATGCCTGCACCGCTCCTTGGCGTTCCCACGTGGCGAAGGCGTCCGACGGTGAAGGCGGAAGCGACGCCGTGGTCACATCACGCTCGACCACCGTGACGCGGTGCCCGGATCGACCGAGGGAGAGGGCGGCATTGAGGCCGCTGACGCCGCCACCGATCACGAGCACATGCATAACGACACGGTAGGGCGGAGTGGCGCTCTGTAGAGAGTCGGGTGGCGCCGCTAGCGTCAACCTCATGAGCTCCCTCGCGAAAAGACTCTGGACTCGACGATGGACGGCGGTCGCTACCGCTCTCGGTGTGCTCGTCGTTGCTTCAGTTGTCCACAATCCGGTTTCCGTGGCGGCGTCGACCGGGCCGAAGGTGGGCGACCACTGGCATATGGCCTTCGGAGTGTGGAACTGCGGTGCGTGGGAGCCGTCGATCACGCCGGGTGATGATCCACTCGGCATTCATACCCATGGCGACGGGCTGATTCACGTGCATCCGTTCAAGGAAGATGCCGCCGGTTCCAAGGCGACCCTGGGGGCCTTTTTCGATGTCTCGAAGATCGCCGTCACGTCGAAGTCGATAACCCTTCCGACCAAGACGCTCACCGCCGGAACGTCGTGCAAAGGCTCGAAGGCCACGATTCGCACGCTGATGTGGCCGACGAAAAAGGCCGCCACGCCAACTGTGGTCTCCGGCGATCCCGCCAAGCTGCCCCTGCGCGACGAAGAAGTTGTTGTCGTCGCGTTTGGGCCGGCCGATGCGAAAGTGGGTCTTCCGCCGTCGGCCGCTGAGCTCGACGATCCAGCCGACCTGCCTCCGCCGCCGTTGACCGACGCGCAGCTGAAAGTTTTACCGCTGCCGCCGAAGGTCGTTCCGCTCGTGGTCACGAAGGGCACGCCTTCACCGACGCTGAAACTCACGGACCGGGTGGTCGGGACCGGAGACGAAGTCAAGAACGGATCGCGACCATATGTGCGCTTTGTTCTCTACCTTTGGCGGACGGGAGAGAAGCTCGACTCGTCGTCGTGGAAAGCCGGTCCGCAGCCCTTGGCGCTGAGTCGCCTGGGCAAAGGCCGGCTGCTGCCGGGTATCGAGAAGGGCGTGGTTGGTATGAAGGTTGGCGGCATTCGGGAGATTGTGATTCCGCCGGTCGATGGTTTTGGCAAGGATGGTTCCCCGCCAGTTCTTGGCACGGACACCATGGTGATGGTCATGCAGCTCGTTGCTGTCGCAAAGTAAGCGCGCAGACTAATCATGGACTGGTCGGAGATCGTGCGCTCGCGTCGAATGGTGCGTGACTTTACCGACGAACCTGTCGATGCGCCGGCGCTGCGCACCATCCTCGACGCAGCCCGCCGCACGCCTTCGGCCGGGTTCACCCAGGGGCTCGACTGGATCGTGCTGAACGGTCCCGACGAGACGAAAACGTTCTGGGACATCACCCTGCCCGCGGTTGAACGGGCGGCCTTTCGTTGGCCGGGCCTCTTGCGTGCTCCGGTGATCGTGCTGCCGATGGCGGACCGAAACGCCTACGTGGACCGCTATGCCGAGCCAGACAAGGCCCATTCCGGCCTGGGTGAAGGGGCCGATCGATGGCCGGTGCCGTACTGGGACGTCGACGCCGCCATGGCGGCAATGGCGTTGCTCTATGGCGTGGTCGACGCCGGTCTCGGGGCGCTGTTCTTTGGCATCTTCCGCAACGAGGCGGACCTTCTGGCGGATCTTGGCGTACCCGTCGACGTGCGACCGATCGGAGCCATTGCCATCGGTCACCCGACCGACGCGGGGCGTTCAGTGAAACAGGAAGCGAGTCCCTCGCGTCGACCGCGTCGTTCACTCGACGCGATGACCCACCAAGGTCGTTGGTAACCGGGTCATCCGGTTCGCAGGTTTGCTACCACGCCGTAGTGATCCGACGGCACGATTCCACTCACGGATTCGGTGCCCAGCAACTCGACCGCGAGCGGCACGCCGATGGTCCTTGGTCGCGGCCATGACACAAGGATGTAGTCGAGACGGCGATTCGGCCAGGTCGCATCGGCCAGGTGCGGGTTCGTGCGACACCAGGTATGGCCCGGTGATCCGTCACCGGCAACCTCCCACGAATCGGTGAGCACCAGCCCGCGTTCGGCCGGAACGGATCGACCGGTAAGCATGCGTAGTTCATCGCTGTCGGGCACGCCGTTGAGATCACCGCCAACGATCACCGGAAACGCCGTGTCCGGATTCGATCTACGTCGGACGATCTCGGCACAGAGCTGCGTCGCCTGAGCCAATCGCGTGGCCGATCGATCGAAGCGATGCTCGAAGTGGGTGGAGACACACGTGATCACCCCGAAGGGCGAATCGATGACCGCGAACAGCAGCGTGCGGGGTGTGCGCTCACCGTTCGCATCGGTCAGTGCCACCGTCTCCGATTCGAGAATTGGCCACCGCGAAAGGACGGCGTTCCCGAATGACTGACCGCGCCAGAAGATTGACGGGGTGCGGACGGAATGCACGCCAAGCGCTTCGGTGAGCAGATCGACCTGATCCAGTCCGCCTTCGTCGGCCCAGACCTCCTGCAAGCACGCAATGTCGAGGTTCGACGATCGCAACGTGGCAATGATGGCCTCGTGTCGACGCTCATGGTCGCCGAACCGGTGGCCGAGATTCCACGTTGCCACCCGAACGACCACCCTGCTGATCGTAGAGGCGAACGACCCGCCACCCCGGCCGTCGATGGGCGGTTGGTCCTGCTGATCGTAGAGGCCGCAGTCGCCCGACCGGTAGCGTGAACGGCGTGCTTGAGATCTCCGAGGTAACGAAGGACTTCGGCGATCTGGTCGCTCTTGAGGGGGTCACCTTCTCCGCCAATGCCGGTGAAACGATTGCGTTGGTCGGCCACAACGGTGCGGGCAAGAGCACGCTGTTGCGCATCGTGAGCGGGCTTCTGGAACCGACGGCAGGCATCATCACCATCGGCGGGAACGAGCCCGGCTCGATCGAGGCTCGTGCGGCCACGTCGTACCTGCCTGATCATCCGGTCCTGTACGACGACCTCAGCGTGATCGAGCACCTCGAGTATGTGGCCCGTCTCCATGACCGAGACGACTGGGAGGAGCGCGCCTGGGAACTCCTCAATCGTTTCGGCCTGGAGCATCGGGCCGACGATCTTCCGGCCACGTTCAGTCGCGGCCTGCGTCAGAAGGCGGCATTGTCGGTCGGTTTTGTGCGCCCGTTCGAACTTCTGCTGGTTGATGAGCCGTTCGTCGGCCTCGACGCGACCGGACGCGACGCGTTAGTGGAA
>JAYSTV010000452.1:0-2589 GCA_043719425.1 Acidimicrobiia bacterium
AACAAATCCGGCATCTGGGAAACCGCGCTCAACACCGGCACGAACGCGGCGATTGGTCTTGTGGCCGGTGCACTTGTCGGTCTACTCGTGGCCTTTGTCGCCCAACGTTTCGAGACCATACGCGCGCTTATTGCTCCGTTGGGAGCCGCCCTCAACACCATGCCCATCGTCGCCCTCGGCCCCGTCTTCTACAACCTCTTCGGCTCCACGTCCGATACGGCCCGTCGAGTGGTGATTGCGCTGGTGGCCTTCTTCCCCGTGTTCGTCAACACGCTCCGGGGCCTGCTCCAAGTCGATCCGGTGCATACTGAACTGATGCGGTCCTACGCGGCGTCCGACGGCGCGTTCCTTCGGCTCGTGCGGATCCCGAATGCGCTCTCGTTCACGATCACCGGCGTTCGTATTGCCGCATCGTTGTCGGTCATCGCCGCCGTGGTCGTCGAGTACTTCGGCGGACTGCAAAACGGGCTCGGAAATCGTGCTGCTTCGGCGATGAAGCTCTCTGCGACCGCCAAAGGTTGGGCCTACGTCGCCGCCGCGTGCGCGCTTGGACTCACGTTCTATCTCTGTGCCGTGATCATCGAGCGACTCGCCATACCGTGGCAGGCGCGTCGACGAGCGGCAGAGCGAGCCTGACCCGCTCGACTACGTCTTCCCTGAACCCACACCAAACCACCGAGGAGCACATGAACACCAGCAAAATGATACGAACGGTCGCCGCTTTTGGCGTTGTTAGCCTTGTTGCCGTGGGCTGCAGTTCGGATAAGAAGGCCGCCGACACCACCGCCGCGCCGGCGGAGACCACCGCCGCGGCGGCCGAGACCACGGCGGCTGCTGCCGCGGAAACGACGGCCGCGGCCGCCGCCGAAACCACCGCTGCTGTGGCCGCAGAGACCGTCGCCGCCGCACCGGCCGCGGCGGAATGCGCCACCCCCGCCAAAGTTAAGCTCCAGCTCCAGTGGGTCACCCAGGCCCAGTTCGCCGGCTACTTCGCCGCCGTGGATCAGGGCTTCTACAAGGGCCAGTGTCTCGACGTGGAGATTGTCGAAGGCGGTGTCGAGATCGTGCCGCAGACGCAGCTCGCCACCGGCGCTGTCGACTACGCCATCTCGTGGGTCCCCAAGGCGCTCGCCTCCCGCGAGCAGGGCGCCGGCATCACCAACGTCGGCCAGATCTTCCAGCGCTCCGGCACCCTGCAGGTGTCGTGGGCCGATTCGAAGATTGCCGGACCGGCCGACTTCAAGGGCAAGAAGATCGGAAACTGGGGCTTCGGTAACGAGTACGAACTGTTTGCCGGCATGACGAAGGCCGGTCTCGATCCGGCCAAGGACGTGACCCTCGTTCAGCAGCAGTTCGACATGCAGGCGTTGCTGAAGAAAGAAATCGACGCCGCCCAGGCCATGGTCTACAACGAGTACGCCCAGCTCCTCGAAGCCAAGGACGCCAGCGGCAAGCTGTACACGCCCGACGCCTTCAAGGCCATCAACTGGAACGACGAAGGCACCGCCATGCTTCAGGATGCCATTTGGGCCAACACCGAGAAGCTCGCTGATGCTGCCTATAAGGATCAAACGGCTCGCTTCGTCAAGGCCTCGATCCAGGGCTGGGTCTTCTGCCGTGACAACGCCGATAAGTGTGTCGACATCGTCGTGGCGAAGGGCTCAAAGCTGGGCAAGAGCCATCAGCAGTGGCAGATGAACGAGATCAACAAGTTGATCTGGCCGTCAGCGGCTGGCGTCGGAATGGTTGATCAGGCCGCCTGGGATCAGACCGTCAAGGTTGCCACCGAGACGAAGAACGCCGAAGGGGCCACCGTGCTCACCAAGCCCGTCGACGCCACAGCGTTCACCAACGAGTTCGTGCAGAAGGCCAACGACGAGTGGACGGCGGCCGGTGTCGACGTGAAGGGCGAAGGCTTCAAGGGCACCACCGTCGTCCTCAACGAGAACGGCAACTAGCGCCGCTTGTGTCGAAGGCGCGATGAGCGCCAGCTAGACGAACGACGAGTGAGGGCCGCTCCTTCGGGGGCGGCCCTTGTTGCTTCTCGCCGGCCTTTGACCAGCCGCCAATTGTCGAGTTGTGGGGCAAATGTCGCGCGCGAAGCCCAGACTATTGCGCCGTAGATGGCCAACATGGCGGCGAACCCGGCGAGCATGTGCGCCGACCATCCGAACGAGTTGACCAGGTCAGCCCCGACGAACGCCACCGGTCCGGCGGCCGGGAGCAGGAAGAGGCACCGCGTTGTCACCCGCCAATCGACGCGCGACAGGGCGAGGGTTCCGCCGATGACCGTGGGGAACATCACCGCACCGGCGGCGGCGAAGAGCGGGAGCATCGCCAGTGCAGCAATCACTCGCACGGCCGTCAGCGTCGGCCGTTGCGCGTTCCAACGCCGTGTCGCGACGACGATCGCCTGGGATCCGCCGAACACTGTGAAGCCGAGGATGATGAAGATCGTTCCCGTCCACGTGAACTCCGGATCGTCGCTAATGAATCTCATCCAGGCCCGCGCAAACGACCCGAGCCCAAACCCCGCAACCAAACCGGAGAGCACAACGACTCTGGACGTTCGATGGCCGGCCAACGAAA
>JAYSTV010000453.1:0-2589 GCA_043719425.1 Acidimicrobiia bacterium
TCCGCGTCCATCCCACAGTCAGACGTCCGGCATCCCACATACCCTGATTTCGCGCTGTTTCCTGTCGGAAAACACCAATGTGGGATGCAAATCCGTCGATCTGGGATGGCCAGGCCGCCAGCGCGTTCGCAGGGCGGAGCCCCGGTTGGAACTACTCAATCCTCAGTCCAGATATGGCTCGTGCGATGACCAGCTGCTGGATCTCCGACGTGCCTTCAAAGATCGTGTGGATCTTTGCATCGCGGTGCCAACGCTCAACGGGGTACTCGCGGGTGTAGCCATAGCCACCGAGAATCTGGATCGCGTCCTCGGTCACGCGCACGGCCGTCTCGGACGCCTTCCACTTGCTCATCGAGCCTTCACCGTTCTTGAAACCACCGTTGCGCGAGAGCCATGCGGCGCGCCAAATGAGCAAACGCGACGCGTCAATCTCCGTAATCATGTTGGCCAGCTTGAACGCAATCGCTTGGTTCATGATGATCGGACGACCAAAGGCTTTGCGCTCCTTGGCGTAGTCGAGCGAGTACTCATACGCCGCTCTTGCGATGCCGAGTGCCTGGGCGCCAACCGTCGGACGCGTCGCCTCGAACGTGGCCATCGCCGGCTGCTTGCCCGACGTGACGTGCGCTCCGGGTTTGGCCGCCTCACGGGCGCGAGCCAGTTTCGACTCCAGCTTTTCAGTGCCACCAAGCAGGAACTCGGCAGGGATGCGCACATCGTCGAGAACGACCTCGGCGGTGTGCGACGCACGGATGCCGTGCTTCTTGTACTTCTGACCCATCGAGAGACCCTTGGCCTCCTTCGGAATCACGAACGACGCCTGACCCCGACCCTTCAACGACGGATCAACGGCGGCAACGACGACGTGGATGTTGGCGATGCCGCCATTGGTGATCCACGCCTTGGTGCCGTTGAGCACCCACTCCTTCTTCTTCTCGTCAAAGACCGCGCGCGTACGAAGTGATGACACGTCGGAGCCAGCGTCGGGCTCCGACACGCAGAACGCGCCGAGCTTCACGTCGTCGGGCGTGCCGTAGCACTGGGGCACCCATTCCATGACCTGTTCCGGTGTGCCGTTGCCGGCAATACCAGCGGCGGCGAGGCTCGAGCCCATGATGGCCATTCCGATCCCGGCGTCGCCCCAAAAGATCTCCTCGACGGCAACCGGCATGGTCAGCCCGGTGGGATCGCCCATCATCGCTTGGGCCACGAAGTCCATGCCGTAGAGCCCGATCTTGGCCGCCTCCTGGACGATCGGCCATGGAAACTCTTCGCGCTCATCCCACTCGGAAGCGGCGGGGCGGATCACGTCGACGGCGAATTGGTGGATCCAGTCGCGCAGGGCGATCTGATCGTCGTTGAGGGCAAGCGAAAACTCAGCCATTGGGGGCTCCTGGAACGAGAAGAGACGAAGTCACCGATGTATCGGCATACAGCAGGTGCTAACTATAGCAAGCACCTCTGCGGAACCTGAGCAATCCCTCAGGTCTTGTCCCGGCAAGCGTCAGTGTGACGGCGTCGCGGCAGCCGTCGCGCCAGCCACCCCAGGACCAGCAGCGCGCGCCGCGCCGCGGGCCCGCACGGCGAACCCGACGGCAACGCCATAGAGCAGCCCGCCGACGACGAACGGCGCGGCGATGTCGAGATGGTCGAAGAGCAACCCGCCACCCAGAGGTCCGAGCACACGAGCGGCGGCGCCGATGGATTGCTGGACGCCCAGTAATTCGCCGCGCTTGGCCGGATCGATCCGAGCGGAAATCGTGGAGGACAGCGAGGGCGAGGCAAAGCCTTGACCGCCGGCCGTGAGGAGCACCATCGGGATCAGCATCATCCAGTTCTGAAGAACCGAGAGAACGAAGAACCCACTCATCACGCCAAGTAGGCCAAGGACGAGAACGCTGTACTCCCCGAACCGGGCGACGACCTTGCCGACCAACAGACCCTGCACGATCATCAAGATGAGTCCGACGAACGCAAAGACGATGCCCGCCCCCCGCTGACCGAACCCGACGCGTTCCTGCATGAACACGGTGAAGAGTTGCTCGAACGCCGAGAACGCAAAGAACGTCAGGAAAACGATCACGAGAAGTTGTTTGAGGCCGTTCTCGTTCCAGCGACGGGCCAGACCGGCAATGGCCCCGGTCGCCTGCGCTTCGGCCGCCTCTGCGGCAGCAAGACCCTTCGTCTCGGGGACGCGGATCCACGTGGCGATGGCGTTGACGAAAGCAATGGCGGCAGCGAGGAAGAACGGTGCGCGTCGTCCGCCAATCCAGGACGCAAGGGCGCCAAGGGCCGGACCGACGGTGAAGCCAATCCCAAACGCGGCGCCCATCATGCCCATCAGCGCAGCCCGTCGACGGGGTGGAGCGAGGTCGGCGACGGCGGCATTGGCCACGCCGATCGTGGCCCCCGATGCGCCGTCGAAGGCCCGGGCGAGCAAGAGGACCAAGAGCGCGTTGGCGAAGCCGGTAACGACCGACGCCACGGCAGTGCCGAGCATGGAGAGAACGAGGACGGGTTTGCGGCCGAAGCGGTCCGACAGCTTGCCGAGTGGTCGGGCCATGAGGAACTGCATGGCCGAGAACGCCG
>JAYSTV010000454.1:0-2585 GCA_043719425.1 Acidimicrobiia bacterium
CACGATGTCACCAGCCAAACGTTGGCGGAGCTCGGCCTGCATCACCGCTCTGCGCTCACCCTGCGACATCTCGACGGACTCTCCGTCCCTGAAGTTGCCCAAGTCCTTGGTCGCACGGTGCACGCCACCGAAGCCCTTCTTGTTCGCGCTCGGATCGCGTTCCGGTCGACGTACGAGATTCAGCTGCAGAGGTTCGGAAATGACTGACGCCTTCGATACCCTCCGACTTCCCCACGAACCACTCACGCCATCGAGCGTGTTCGCGGAACAACTCAGGACGCGCGTCGAACGCGCCCTCGGACTCGCCGCCGTACCTCAAACACGAACGAAAGGTTCCACCATGACCCGCACCGCTCCCGGCCATCACGTCGTCACCGCCTACCTGTGCTGCTCCGGCGCGTCCGACGCCATCGCCTTCTATGTCGACGTGTTCGGTGCCGTCGAAACCGGTCAGCGTTACATCGACCAGAGCGATGGTCGCGTCGGCCACGGCGAATTCACTATCGGCGACACGCTCCTCATGATCAGCGACGAGTACCCGGACTACGGCGCGTTGTCGCCGACGACGCTCGGTGGGAGCTCCATCATGTTGACGGTCTACGTCGACGATGTCGATGCCGTGTTCGCTCGAGCCGTTGCCGGCGGAGCGCGTGGCGTGCGGCCTCCCGAGGATCAGCCCTACGGGGCGCGCATGGGTGCGATCGTCGATCCGTGGGGCCACCGCTGGTCGGTGCAGACGCTCACCGACGGCATCGAGCGTCCGGTCGAAGGCTTCGATCTGGTCCTGGCGGCGCAAGCCACGCCGACGCGCAGCGCTCGCGCGCAGGAGCTGCTCGACGGTCCCGCGCAACTCGGATACTTCGCCATCTGGACGCCGGACATCGCCCGCTCGACGACGTTCTTCACCGAGCTCTTCGGGTGGCAGATCGTCGAGAGCGGACACATCGCCAACATCGATCCGCCCGGTGGCCTCGCCGGCCACGACACGCAGACGGCAACGAGCCCGAACGAGATGATCACGCTCTACTTCCAGGTGCCCGATGTGAGCGTCGCGGCGGCGAAAGTCGTGGAACTCGGCGGCCAGGTCCTGCTCACGACGAGCTACGAGTCCGGTGGCAACGCCGAGTGCCTCGATCCCACCGGGGCACGCTTCCAGCTCCACCAACCCGCCCTAGGTTACGAACGCCAGTAACGCCGATCGTGCCCGCCCCGCTCCTCGTGCTCGTGCTCGTGGTCGCTCCCCGAGCGACCCGGCGCACGACCACCGGACAAAAGACGAGAGGATGAACCGATGAGCACGCGTCGGTTGGAGAACTGGGCTCCGCTCGCACTCGGGCGCGCCACGTGGGGGGCGAGCCGCCCGTTGGCGGCCGTGTGGTGGGGGCTGGTCGCACTGCGGTCGGTCGTGCCGGCCGGGTTGACGTTGGGCCTTGGCGCGCTGGTCTCGGCGATCAACGACGGACGCCCGGTGGGGTGGTCGTTGGCTCTCGTGGGCGGGTCGTTCGCGCTGCTGAGCATGTCGTCGCCGATCCACACCCAGGTCGGGTTCATCCTCGGCGACAAGACGTCGGGCTGGCTGCAGAGTTCGCTGACGGCGGCGTGCTCGAATCCGCCGGGCATTAGCCACCTCGAACGGCCGGGATTGGCCGATGAATTGACGATGGGTCGCGACTTCGATCTCGGGATCACCGGGCCGCCGCTGTCGGTGGCGCTCGGCTTCATCTCGGCCGGCCTGGTCGAGTTGGGCAGCGGGGTGGCGCAGACCATCGTGCTCGGCACGGTCTTGTGGTGGGCGCCGTTCGTCATCGGGGGTGCATGGCTGTCGACGCACTGGTTGCTGCGGGAGAGCTCGGTCTGGTCGAACCGGACCGACCCTGACGTGATGGCTGAGCAGCGTCACGCCGACTACGCCTATCGCCTCGCGGTGGAAGCGCAACCGGCCAAGGAGCTGCGCGTCTTCGGACTGGGGGAGTGGACGGTGGCGCGGTTCGCCTCTCGCCGCCTACGCCTCGTCGATCTGCAGTGGAAGGCCATGCGGTTGCGTCAACGATCGCTCTGGACGGTCTTCGCCGTGCTCGGCGTGGCCCATGCCGCGGTGCTCGCGCCGCTCGTGTCGTCGGCGATCAACGGTCACCTCACGCTCGGGCACCTCGTCGTCGGCGCTCAGGCGCTCCTGGGGGCCACGGCGCTGGCGGTGGGCGGTTTTGCGTGGGCACTCGAGGGCGCCGCCCAGCCGGTGCTCGTGGTGGAGCGACTGACCGCCCGCATGGCCGCCGAGGGGGCACTCGACACGTCGGCGAGCACGGGGTCGGCGGTTGGGTTGCCGGCACGGTCGATCCAGTTCCACGACGTCGGCTTCACCTATCCGAGTGGCGGTGCGCCGGTCTACCGCCACCTCGACCTCACCATCCCCGCCGGCAAGTCGCTGGCCATCGTCGGCCGCAATGGCGTCGGAAAGACGACGCTCGTCAAACTTCTGTGCCGCCTCTACGACCCGACGTCCGGGGCGATCACCATCGATGGGCACGACCTCACGTCGTTGGACATCGACGAATGGCGCAAACGGGTGGGCGTCGTGTTCCAGG
>JAYSTV010000455.1:0-2585 GCA_043719425.1 Acidimicrobiia bacterium
TTCTGGAACTTCACGGCCAGGCCGTTGATGTGACGGAACTGGCCGTCACGGTCCGGGTGCGACGCGCCCTCTTTGGTCTTGGCTGGCGCCTGCAGCGAATACCCCATCTTCGGCAGCAGACGACGCACCAACTCGGCCGACACCTCCCAGCCGTCGTTCCGCAACGCCTCGGCCAACGTGTACGTCGACTTGTTCGTCCACCGCAACGGCGACATCGGATGACCACGCGCTTCGGGCCACACCAGATCATCCAACGCCACCAACAGACCCGGCTGCTTATCGATCGCCTGGCGGTCACCACCACCAGGCCGGCGCAACACCTCCGACGGCTCCACCCCCAACTCGAGCTCCGCCACCGCTTTCACGACCGTGTTCCGGCTCATCCCCGACGCCGACGCCACCACCGTCTTGCCACCCCGACCCAACGCCTCCGCCATCGCCCCCGCCACCACACGGCGCTGCAACTCGTTCAAATGCGGCAACGTCACCTCGAAGAACCGCGCGAGCGCCTCAGACGTGACCTCCACACCCACACACTACAACGCGCGCACTAACTTGGCGTGGATCCTAACCCGCACTAGCGGGACCTTCCTGGCTGTCTCGTGAGCGAGCGTCGTTGTCGCAGGTCAACATGGGTGTTGGGCGTTTTGAGGTGTAGTACCTAGCTCAGCGTTTGGGGGCGTAGGTGTCGAGGCCGAAGAGGTCGTGGAGGCGTTGTTGGGTGGGGTCGATCTCGGTGAGCATCCGTCGGGCCCGGGGTCGCCCGCGGTCGCCTTGATAGAGCAGCACGGTCTCTTCGATCCCGCCCAGGGTTTTGAGGAGCTCGGCCACGCTCATCGAGATCCCGGCGTGTTGGGCCTGGCGGCGCATGAGGCGGGCGACCATGAGTGCGATCACGCAGTGGAAGCTGTGGACCCGGATCTTCTGGTCGGTCCAGTGGAACATCGGCGAGAACGACACGATGTCGGGGTCTTTCATCTGGCGGAAGTCCGCTTCCACTTCGGACTGCGATCGGTAGCCGCCGACCACCATGGCGATGGTCCATTCGTCGCGGTCGGTGAACAGGATCCGCTTGCCGAACAGCTCTTCTTCGAGTTCGGCTCTCGCGTTTTGCTTGGTGCGCCAGGTGAGGCGCAGCTCGGTCGGGGACTCGCCGGAGAGCGAGGTGGAGATGACCCGGGAGAGCCAGCGGGGCTTCAAGATCGCTGTGATCTCGGCTTCGACCCGTTGACGCGGTTTGCGGGTCTTTCCCCGCGCGAGGCGCGCTGCGAGCTCGGTGAGCTGCCGGCGGGCCTTGGCGAGTGTCTGGTCGAAGCCGCGCGCCTGCTTGGTATGCAGGTTCTGTGAGTGGGTGACAACGAGGCGGCGTTCGTGGCCGAAGACGACCTTTCTGGTCTCGAAAGCTCTCAGCCCTGCGAAGCGCCCCTTGTCGACTGCCTTGTAGCGGCGCTTTGGAACAGCGAGCAGATCAGGGTGGTCAGAGGGCGGCAGCGACCCGACGAAGTGAAGCGGGGAGTCTTCGATGAGCTGCTGGTTGTCCTCGGAGTCTTGGCCGGCGTCGTAGACGAGCGTGAGCTCACCGGCACCTTCGGCGATGGCACCGAAGCGGGTGACGAGCTCGTTGACCATCGTGGGGAACTGGGTGACATCTGGGCGGTTGCCGGGATAGGCGTGGGAGACGAGGGGGATGCCGCCGTCGGTGGAGACGACGAGTCCGAGGCCTACGAGTCGCAGGTCGGTGCGCTTTTGCTTGGCGTGGCCTCGCTGGGCGATGGGGGCCCGGTCGTTGGCGGAATCTATGTAGGTGGCGAAGTTCGTCATGTCGAGCACGAGCCCCGAGACGTCCACGGCGAAGATCTCGACCATATGAGTGACGATGCGCCGCTCGATTTCTTGGAGCTGGTTCTCGGAGATGGCGTCCATGGCGTCCCAGAAACGCCGGTGGTCGAACGCCGCAACTGGCAGGCGCACCCAGCGGTCGCCAGCGGTCTTCGCCCACCACTTCGAGAAGGCGAGCTTGGAGCAGGGGTCCACCAAACGGTTCGCCACCGCGAGCGCGACGTAGGTCCCGACCGACGCCTGTGCATCGATACGGCGCCCCCCGACCACATCGTCGACGATCTCGGCGACGCGAAGGCGCTCGAGCATGCCCCACACCGCGGCCAGGTCCCCGAAGGCAAGATGTCGCGTGCGGTCCGGTTCGCCGGGTCCGGTCTCAGACAGACGGGCGGCGATCTCCTCGGCCGAACCCAAGTAGCGCTGCGAGACGATACGGGGCTTGCCCCCCACCCGGGCCGACTCCGCCAGGTAGTAGTAGGTCTTGCCGTCCTGCTTCTTTCCCAACAGAAACGCCATATCTAGGTACTACCACAACCTCACCCCAATCGCGAGCCTCTGACCAGGACAAACGCGCTGGTCAGAGGGTTGTTTGGAAGAAAGTCCGGGGACGCCCCGAGAGAGGCCTCAAACGCCTAACCAGGAAGGTCCCGCTAGTGCGACGCCGGCTCCGGGGGTCGGGCCACGAGCACGTCGACCATCGCTCGCGTCGTGAAGCCGAGCCGCTCGTAGACGCGTCGGGCGTTGTG
>JAYSTV010000456.1:0-6244 GCA_043719425.1 Acidimicrobiia bacterium
ACGCGTTGGGGAAGGGCATGACGAACGAGCACGAGTTCCATGTGCCACCGAGGGTAACGGTGCTGGGCGGAAACGGCGAAGCGCGCCCGACCAAGGCGCTAACTGATCCCGGCGTGGCCGAGCGCGGCGGTCCACGGGGCGCTATCGGCGAGGAGCGCTCGGTACCCCATGACGGCTTTGACGCGGTTCAGTCCGAGAGCGCCGATCAGCCGGTCCCCCCTGCGGTACAGAGCCACCCCGGCCCCCGTCCGCGGGTCGCCGTCGACAATCCGGACCTCCTCGAACTCGGTGGCGCGACCAATGAACTGGATCTTGGTGCCGTATTGGTCGCTCCAGAAATAGGGCACCGGGCGGAAGGGTTGGACATCGCCGAGCAGGGTGCGGCCCGCATGGTCGGCCATCTCCACGGCGTTCGTCCAGTGCTCGACCCGCATGTTTTCGCCGAAGAGCGAATTGGGCCAGCGGGCAACGTCGCCACAGGCGACAACGCCGTCGATAGGCCCACCAGATGCGTCGACCACCCGGCACGCTTCGTCGCAGAGCACGCCATCACCGATGCCGACGCCGATGCCGACCCCGGAGCCATCGAGCCAGGCCACGTTGGGCATGACGCCAATGCCGACGACGATTGTGTCGGCCGCCAAGATCGAACCGTCGACGAGAACCACTCGATCGCGTTCGAGCGATGCGACGGCGACTCCGCACCGAAGGACAACACCGTGTCGCTCGTGGAGCAGCGAGCACGCCTCGCCCATCGCGGCGCCGAGTTGTCGTGCCAATGGAACGGGCAGCGCTTCCACGATGGTGACCTGACAGCCTTTGGCGACCGCCGTGGACGCCACCTCGGCCCCAATGAACCCTGCTCCAATGATGACGATCCGAGCGCCTTGGGTGAGCCGATCTCGCAACGCGATCGCATCGTCGAGCGTACGCAGCGTGAACACCGGGGCGGGGTCGGGATGGGGGAGGTGGCGAACCGTCGTGCCGGTGGCGATCACCAGGCGGTCGAACGCAAACGATTCCCCACCTGCCTCCACGGATCGCTTCTCAAGGTCAAGGGCTGTGGCCGTGACGCCGGTCCGCAACGAGATGTCGAGATCGGCAAGAGCCGACTCGGGACGAGTAAGCGCGAGGCGCTCGAGACCCACGTCGCCGGCCAGGAACGCCTTGGAGAGCGGCGGCCGGTCGTAGGGCAGGCGGGCTTCGGCGCCGATGATCGTGATTGGACCCGCGGCCCCGTGGCGGCGGAGGGCCTCGGCGGCGCGAACACCGGCGAGCGAAGCTCCGACCACCAGCGTGCGGGTGGCCGACAGGCCAGTAGTCACGGATACGTCAGGCGCCGACGGTGATGGCTTGGGTCGGGCACAGCATGGCGGCCTCGTCGACCTTGGCGCGGTATTCCTCGCCGGGCTCTTCGATGAGGATGTACAGAAATCCGTCGTCGCGAACCTCAAAGATCTCGGGCGCAGCGCTCATGCACAGCGCGTTGGATTGGCAGCGGTCGAAATCGACGGTGATCTTCATGAGTGGATCGTACCGATTCTCCGAACCGACTCTCCCGATTGAGCGGCACCGCAACGCCACTTGAGCTGCAAGGATCGAGCGATGTCCGACCACCCCGTCACACTGACCACCGGGCTACCGCAAACGGTCCTTGACCCGGAGCCGCTAGAGGCTCTCCAGGCGCTCCGAGACGCCATGAGTACCACCGACTCGATGGCGCGGCGCGATGCGGTGTCAGCCGTCGTGGCCCGGTACCCGCGCATGCTCGACGCCTGGGCGCAGATCGGGCGGCTCGGTCGTGACCCGATCGAGCGCTATGCAGCCCATCGCGTTGGCTATCACCGTGGGTTGGACCGGTTGCGGGCGTCGGGATGGCGGGGGAGCGGCTACGTGCGCTGGCGCCACGACAACAATCGTGGGTTTCTTCGGGCGCTCGACGGGCTTCGATCGGCGGCGGTCGAAATTGGTGAGCACGACGAAGCCGAACGGTGTTTGATCTTCCTGCACCAACTCGAGCCCGACTGGGATCGGCGTTCGGATGCCGACTGATCGCAATGGCCGCGACCTAGTTGATGATCGGCTGAGTGGACTGGCGGTAACTCCTGCGGCCATTCGATCGGCGGCGGCCATGTTGGCGGGAACGGTGCATCGCACCCCGCTCCTGTCGAGCCGGACACTCGATGCCGCCACGGGCGGCCGGGTGTTTTCCAAGGCCGAAAACCAACAGCGGAGCGGATCGTTCAAAATTCGCGGTGCGCTGTATCGCCTCTCTCGGCTCGCCCCCGAGGAGCGCCTTGGTGGGGTGGTGGCGTATTCGTCAGGGAACCATGCGCAGGGGGTCGCGCTTGCCGCGCAACTGCTCGGTATGCGGGCGCTGATCGTCATGCCCACCGACGCGCCAAAGGTCAAGCGTGAAGCCACCGCCGCCTACGGTGCCGAGATCGTTGAGTACGACCGATACTGCGACGATCGCGAAGTGATTGCGGCCCGCATCGCGAGCGATCGCGGTGCCGTCATCGTGCCGCCGTTCAACGATCTCGACGTGATCGCAGGTCAGGGAACGGTCGGGTTGGAAATCGCCCAACAGCTGCGGGCCCGTGACATCACTCCCGACGTGGCCGTTGTTCCCGTTGGTGGCGGCGGGCTGGCCAGCGGCACCGCAATCGCCCTGATCGACGCCTTCCCGAACATTCGCATTGTCGGCGTTGAACCAGAGGCCGCCGACGATGCTCGTCAGTCACTGCTGGCCGGCTCGATCGTGCGGATCATGCAGCCAGTGACAATTGCCGACGGCGTCGCCACTCAATCCATAGGTACGCATACCTTCCCGATGTTGCGATCGGTCCTCGACGAAATCGTCACCGTCAGCGAAGAGGCAATCGTACGCGCGCTTCACTTCGTCCTCGAACGCATGAAACAAGTGGTCGAGCCCACGGGGGCGCTGACCACTGCCGCCCTCCTCGAAGGAACCGTGGTCGCCCGCGGCCGCGTGGTCATCTCGATCCTGTGTGGTGGCAATCTTGATTTCGGTCTTCTCGGCCGAGCCGAACACGCCTGAATCCTGATGACCGAGTCCGTAGACTTCGCCACCGAGCTGGCCTTCGCACTCCAGCTCGCCGACGCCGCCGACGCGGTCACGATGGCCCACTTCCGAGCGCCCGGACTCATCGTGGATACGAAGGCCGACCACACGGAAGTGACGGTGGCGGATCGAAACTCCGAGCTGGCCATCCGCTCGATGCTCGCTGAACATCGACCTCACGACGGCATTCTCGGCGAGGAACACGGAACGATCGAAGGCACCACCGGTCGACGCTGGATCATCGATCCGATCGATGGCACCAGCAACTACGTCCGCGGCGTCCCGCTGTGGGCCACGCTCATCGCTCTCCAAGACGACACCGGACCGGTGCTCGGTGTCGCCTCGTGCCCAGCACTCCGGCGACGGTGGTGGGGCGGTGTCGGGTTCGGAGCGTTCGTCAACGGCGAGGCAATTGCGGTTTCGACCACGGCCACGTTGGACAAATCGTTTCTGAGCTACTGCGAAAGTCCGTTCTGGGCGACCCGGGGACGAAGGACGGGAATCGACCACCTCCGAGCGACCGTGGCACGTGAACGGGCATTCGGCGACTTCTGGCAACACATGCTGGTGGCCGAAGGATCGATCGACATTGCGGTTGAAGCGATCGTGTCGCACTGGGACCTGGCCGCCGTGCAAGCCATCGTCGAGGCCGCCGGCGGACGGTTCACCGACCTCGACGGCGCCCGTCGGCCGGATGGGGGCAGCGCCGTGTCAACGAACGCCATCCTCCACGACGTCGTGTTGGATACGCTCACCGCGAAGTCCTAGCTCGTCGCCATGTCCAACGTGCGCGTAGCAACCGCGAACCTTCTTCACGGACTGGGTGAATGCCTCCGTGTTTGATGTCGTCATCGTCGCCGGTGGGGCGAGTCGGCGGATGGGCACCGACAAGGCGTCGCTGACCATCGACGGTCGCTCGCTCCTCGAACGGGCGGTTTCGGCTGCGGCCGCCGCCCACGCGGATCGCATCATCGTCGTTGGCGGATCGGCCGCCGTCGGCCGGTCCGGCGATCAGTTCGAGGTCCTGGCTGATTCCCACCCCGGTTCCGGTCCGCTCGGAGCCGTGGTCGACGGGCTTCGGCTGCTGTCCGCGGGTCGCGCCGGCTCTCGCGACCCCGCCAATCCCGCCAATCCCGCCAATCCCGCCCGCGTCGTCGTGGTGGTCGCCGTCGACCACCCCGATCTCCGAGCGGCTGAGCTCCAGACGATGGCGGAGCTGTTGCGGTCGTCGCGGCCGGGCACGCTCGCCATCATTCCCTCGGTCAACGGACGCTCCCAGCCCCTCCATGGGGCCTATGCACTCGACGCTCTCCACCCGCTCGGCCGCGCGTTTGCTGCGGGGGAGCGGTCCCTCTTGCGGGCGCTCGAAGCCCTGCCCGTGGAGCGCCCCGACCGAACCCATGAGCGCGACGTTTTGTCCTACGTCGACGTCGACGATCCGGACCAGTGGGCCACCTATCTCGCTGACCGGCGACCAACGCAGCCCGGGTCGGGCGAACCCACCCGGTAGGCTCCGCCCATGAACGTCCCCGTACCAGGGATCGGGGTCGAAGCGCTCGGAGCCGAGATCAGGTCCGGAAGCCTCCTCGTCGATGTCCGTGAGCCCAACGAATACGTCGAGGCCCATGTCGGAGCGGCCTGGCTCGTGCCGCTTCAAACGGTGCCGACGATCGTGGATCAGCTACCCACCGACGCGCCTGTCTACGTGATTTGCCATGCCGGCGGTCGGAGCCACCAGGCCGCGGTCTATCTGCGCCAACACGGGGTCGATGCGGTCAATGTGCTCGGTGGAACTTCAGCGTGGCTTGAGGCCGGGCTGCCGTTTGTGCAGGGCGCCGAGGCCGGCTTGCCGCCCTCGGGGCCGCAATGATTCGAAGGTCCTCCGGACCCGCCGGTCCGGCCCCGGAAATCAGCGGGATCACCTGGGTCAGGACCGCTGAAGAGCTCCAGGATTTGGTTGACGAACTTCTTGGCGAAGAGGCCTACGCCATTGATACCGAGTTCCTTCGCGAACGGACGTATTACCCGCAGCTGGCGCTCGTCCAGATCGGCTGGGGGGACCGGGTCGCCATCATCGATCCGCTGGTCGTCGATATCGGGCCGTTCCGCCAGCTCCTCGAGTCCGACGTGCTCGCCGTGTTCCACGCCGCGGACCAAGACCTCGAAGTGCTCGATCTCGCCTGCGGAGCGATTCCTCGCCGGCTGTACGACACCCAGTTGGCGGCGGGTTTCGTCGGATTCAGTACCCCGTCGCTCTCCACGCTGGTCGAACGGCTCGTCGGGGTGAAGTTGTCGAAAGGCGATCGCCTTACCGATTGGACCAAGCGGCCGCTGACCGAAGCGCAGGTCCGTTACGCAGCGTCGGATGTGGTGCATCTCCTGGAGATTCGTCGCCTCCTGAACGCCGAGCTCGACGCCAGTGGCCGAACGGATTGGGTGGCCGAAGAGAACGAGATCATGCGAACGCGGTCACGCGGCCAAAACGACCCCCAGACCTCGTGGTGGCGGCTCAAGGACGGTCGGGTGCTCCGCGGTCGTGATCGCCTGATCGCCCAGGAACTCTGCGCGTGGCGCGAACGACGGGCCCAGCAGGAGGATCGACCGGTCCGGTTCATCCTGCCCGACCTGGCGGTTCTGGCCATTGCCCAGGGCCATCCGAAGTCCACGGCCGACCTGGTGGCCCTGCGTGGCATGGACGGTCGCTACGCGAAATCCCCGGGCGGGAGTGAGCTGGTTGAGCTGGTTGGACGGGCCATGGTGGGGTCGATGGACGACCTGCGGTTACCGGAAAGCGACGATTTCGACCGCAGACTGCGCCCAGCTCTCACCCTCGTGTCGGCGTGGGTCGGACAGCTCAGCCACGATGTCCGCGTCGAAGCATCGCTCCTGGCCACTCGGTCCGACCTGATTTCGTTTCTCCGCAACGAACCGACCTCCCGTCTGGCCTCAGGCTGGCGCAACGACGTGCTGGGAAACCGGGTCCGCCAGGTCATTTCCGGCGAAGCGGCCATAGCCTTCGACCGCGAACACGGACTGGTGCTCGAAAGCCGCTCGGGTCACGCCCTCGGCGTACCCATTGCCGTGCCGACCGCGACCTGGGAAACCGACGCGCCGGACCACCGTCTCGACGGCTACTAAGAGCGGTCGTTCGAACGGTAG
>JAYSTV010000457.1:0-15104 GCA_043719425.1 Acidimicrobiia bacterium
GAGTGAAACTCAAAATTTCCCCAGAACACGATATGGCCCCAGTTGCAGCCGTGCGAGAGGCGTACCCATCGCTCGCCCTTCAGGTCGACGCCAACGGCAGCTATTCCCGCAACGACGTTGCGCACCTACGACAGCTCGACGCCTTCGAACTCTTGCTCCTCGAGCAACCCCTTAGCGATGATGACTTCGATGGCCACGTCTTGCTCGGCCGTCACCTGACCACACCGATCTGCCTTGATGAATCGATCACCTCAGCGCGCGTCGCCGAGCACGCCATCAGCATCGGCGCGTGTCGCGTGGTGAACATCAAGGCCGGAAGAGTCAGCGGGTACCTCGAAGCCGTTCGTATTCATGACGTCTGTGTACGTATGAACGTCCCAGCGTGGTGTGGCGGGATGTTGGAGAGCGGTATCGGGCGAGCCGGCAATGTCGCCCTGGCGGCACTTCCGGGGTTCACCCTGCCCGGTGATTTGTCGGCGTCGGCCCGCTACTTCCACAGCGACGTGACCAGCGCGTTCACGCTCGACGACGGCTACCTCCGGGTGCCATCGGGACCGGGAATCGGGGTGGTGCCGATCGACGACCGACTACGTGAGTTCACCGTGGCCACCACGACCATTGCGCTACCCGAGTAGCGACGCCACCCGTTCTCGATGTCGATCGGATGGGCGAGCGAGCAGAAGCGAGGCGTGGCCGGTCGAACGACTGTGGGCCCGGAGGGCGATGTCACCAATGGCGTGATCCGACATTGCCTGGGTCATCGGCCCACCTCCGGAAAATCTTGGCGGCCGGGTCGCCCCGGCGGGCGAGGATGGAACCATGGACGAAACCGAACGCCGTCAACTCGATGCCGACGTGGCCGGCTGTGCCGCCGCTCACCAGGCCCTTCTTGGCTCGCTCGACGAAATCGTGGCCGCGGGCGCGGTCGGGAGCGACAAGCCTTCGCTCCTGCCCGACTGGACGATTGGGCACGTGCTCACGCACCTGGCCCGCAACGCCAACGCCTTCCAACACCTGATCGTGGGCGCCGCGGCGGGCGAGATCCGGGCCATGTATCCCACCTCCGAGGCCCGAGACGCCGATATCGCGACGGGGGCACCGCGGCCGCTGGGCATGATCGTCGACGATGTCCGACGCTCGGTTTGGGCCCTGGAATCCGCGTGGGCCACGCTCGGAGCCGACGGATGGGCCGGCTTTGGGCTCATTCGGAACGGCCAAATTCCAATTACCCAGATTCCGTGGCGGCGCTGGCGCGAAGTCGCCGTGCACCAGGTCGATCTCGGCCTCGGCCACACCCCCGACGAGTGGCCGACGGAGTATGTCGAGGCGGATTGGGCCCGACGATCACGCGAACGTTCGAGTGACGGCGCCGACGCAGCCCTGCCCGCCGATGTGGCGGCTGGCGCCAAGGCCCGCCAGTTGGCGTGGCTCCTCGGTCGCCAAAGCGGGTTCGCTTCAGCGCCGCCGGCGTTCTGAGCTTTGGCTCCGGCCGGGCTTGGCCGTCGGGACTTTCTTCCGCCGATCTTCTGCCGCGACACGCTCTTCCTGTCGCTGAGCTTGATTGGCCAACTCGGCTCGCAGCTTCTGCCAGCTCTCGTAACGACCTCGATCGAGGGTCCCGTCAGCAAGCGCGTCTCGGATTGCGCACCCCGGCTCATTGCCGTGCGAGCAATCGTTGAAGTGACAGGACTCGGCGACCGTGGCGACCTCGTCGAAGGTCTCGTCGAGTCCGCCGCTGGCGTCCCATAGGGCAAGCTCGCGGATCCCCGGCGTGTCGATGAGCAGCGCTCCGCTCGGGAGCACGATGAGCTCGCGCCAACTGGTCGTGTGACGACCGCGACCATCGTCTTCGCGAACCGCTCCCGTGGCGAGTCGAAGCTCGCCGAGAAGCGCGTTTGCCAGCGTTGACTTCCCGGCCCCCGACGGTCCGACCACGACGACCGTCGATCCTCGCTTGAGCCACGGCGCCAGCGCGTCGGTACCACCACCGCCGAGCGCATGAACGGTCACAATCGGCGCGCCGAGAACAACGCCACGAAGCCAGTCGTTCGCCCCTTCGCCTTCACCCGCAAGATCGGACTTCGTCAGCACGATCACAGGTTCGGCTCCGCTGTCGCGCACCATGGCCAGCGATCGCTCCACGCGTCGAGGGTTCGACGGAGCATCAGCGGGTACGCAGACGAACACGGTGTCGACGTTGGCCGCGAGTAGCTGGGCCTCCGCCCGACGTCCGGCAACCGATCGACGCAGGGTGCCGGTGCGCGGCAGGACGGCCTCGATCGTGGCCTGCCCTTCGTCGGCTCGGGCGGTAACCACTACCCAGTCGCCCACCCCGGGGCGCTCGTCGAGATTTCGCGAACCTCGGAGTCGACCTCGGAGATCGGACAGAAGCTCGCCGTCATTGGTCGCGACGGTCCAACCACCACGGTCATGGCGCACCACCCGCCCGGGAACGGTTAGCGCAGTGTCGACGAGGGCGTGGTCACGTCGCTCGGTCCAGCCGAACGTGATGAGGTTCGGGTAGCGCACAGTTCGTTGTCCCTCAGTCACCGGCTCACGGGGCACAGGGTAGTCCGGTGACTCTGTTGGTATATGCGGGTCCGGCGCTGAGCCGGAGGGTAGCGACCTGCTCAGCGCCTTCATATTCGACGACCTGCAAAGATTCCAGCATGACTTCCTCCGTTTCCGTTTCCCGCGACGTCTCGGCCCCGCCTGATGCGGCGTGGGCGCTCGTTTCCGACCTTCCCGCAATGGGAAAATGGTCGCCGGAGAACGAGGGTGGCGAATGGATCAAGGGCGCCTCCGGGCCGGCGATTGGAGCCTCGTTCCGGGGAAAGAACAGAAACGGTTCGAAGGCGTGGTCCACGCTGGCCAAGGTCACGCAGTGCGAACCGGGCCGGTCGTTCGGTTTTGATGTGGTCGTCGGACCGATGAAAGTGGCGAACTGGCACTACAGCGTGGAAGCGCTCCCCGACGGCCGCTCTCGGATCACGGAGCGGTGGACGGACCAGCGTTCTGGATTGATCCGAATGCTCGGCAAACCGTTCAGCGGCGTGGCCGACCGGGCCACACACAACCGGGCGGGGATGGAGCTCACCCTTGAGAAGATGGCCGCCGCACTCGAAACCAAGAGCTGACCATGGGCGCGCTTACCTTCGGCACCTTCATCCCCCAGGGATGGAAGGGCGAGTTTGCGAACACCCGAGGATCCGCAACAGCAGTGGCAGACCACCGTTGATATCGTCGTCTTGGCGGAACAGCTCGGCTTGGACTCCGTGTGGGTCTACGACCATTTTCACAAATGTCCCGCGACCGATTCATTCGACCGTGTTTGAGTGTTGGCACTTCAAGTGATTGTCGTGGACCACCAATTCCGGCGACCAGATGCAGAGCACTGCCGATGAGTGTGGAGCGCGTGCTGGGGGCGATCGCACGTACACATATCGAGTTGTGCGAAGCGCAACGGGCGGCCGCGATTGTGGTCGATGCCTCGGGTGTCGTGCTTGGCACCTGGGGACACAACGCGTCGGCGAACACAGTGTTTCGGATCGCGTCGATGACCAAGAGCTTCACCGCAGCCACCGTGTTGTCACTTCGCGACGAGGGTGTCCTCTCTCTCGACGAGCCAATTGCTTCGGCGGCACCAGAGCTGACCGCGGTGGTCGGACCGGGCATAAATCCAACGCCGATCACGCTGCGCCATCTGCTCACCATGAGTTCGGGGCTCGCCACCGATGACCCGTGGGCCGACCGTCATCTCGATGCCACCGACGATGAGCTCGATGGCTGGGTCCGAGCGGGATTGCGGTTCGCCCATCCGACCGGGACAGCGTTCGAATACTCGAATTTTGGCTATGCGTTGATTGGGCGAGTCGTTCATCGAATCACCGGCATACGTTTGCAAGATCACGTGCGCACCCGATTCCTTGGGCCCCTGGCCATGGATCACACCGCGTGGTCGAGCAGCGAGCTTTCGAGTGAGGCCGATGTCGCCCAGGGTATGCACCCGACCGACAGCATCCAGGTGCCGCAAGCGCCCTTGGCCGACGGCGTGATCGCTCCCATGGGCGGCCTGTGGTCAAGCGCGACCGACCTTGGCCGGTGGATTGCGTTCCTGTCGAGCGCATTCACGTCGACCGCGATCCCTGGCGCGCTCTCGTCGTCATCTCGCCGCGAGATGCAGCAGCTCGCTCGCGAGACACCCGTGCGCCGCACGATGGCCAACGACGGTGCGATGCGCATCGCCGAGGGCGGCTACGCCATCGGCTTGACCTCGTTCGCTCACGATCGATTGGGCCGCGTGGTCACGCACTCCGGCGGCCTGCCCGGCTTCGGCTCAAACATGCGCTGGGTGCCCGGTGGCATCGGCGTGGCCGTCTGCGCAAACGTCACCTACGCACCCATGTGGCACGCGAGCGCGGCGATCCTCGACGGCCTCGCCGTGGCCGGTCTGGCGTCAGCACCCGCGCCTCCGCCGACAGTCGAGGTGATGAATGCAGCGCAACGGCTGGCCGACTTATTGGTGGAGTGGGACGATGCCGCGGCCACCGAGCTGTTCGCCGACAACGTGGCTCTCGACGTTCCGTTTTCCGTTCGTCGCCGCGAGGCCGCGGCGCGATTCGGGGCAGGTGTCGGCTCGGTCGTCGATCTCCAATCGGAAGGCGCCGCGGCCGCAACGTTCTCACTCATCGTCGGGACCGATGTGCATCGGATTCGGTTCGAACTTGGGCCAATTCACGGCAACGTGATTCAGAAGTACGACTGGCTCTAGCGGATTCGTCAGGCGGCACCACGCGACTCGCACGGACCACGCAATACACTGCCCGACCATGACCGTTCCTGAAGCCCTCGGCGACGAGCGCGCCGCTGAATATGCCGCCTGCCGGACTCGCGTGCGAGCGTTGCTCGGCGTCATCAACGAGGAACAGGCGAACACCGTCGTGCCGGCCTGTCCCGACTGGACCGTCCGCAACCTCACGGCTCATCTTGCCGGCGTCTGTCGTGCGCTGGTCGAGCGGAACCTTCCGACCGGCGATGTGCAGGTGTGGGTCGACGCCCAGGTGAGCGACCGCGCCGAGCGAAGTGTTGCGTCGTTGCTCGATGAGTGGGATGAGTTCGGTCCGGCGTTCGAGGCGATGATCGTTACTCGTCCCGAACGAACCGGGGGCTTGCTCTACGACATCGTTGCCCACGAACACGATGCCGCCTCTGCGCTTGGTACGCGCACGGATCGATCGTCCGAAGGCGTGCGGTTGAGTCTCGACATCATGGCCGGCTTGATCCATTCGGACCTGGCCAAGGCCGGACTTCCAGCAGTTCGATTCGGCGACGGTACGCGCACCTGGGAAATTGGCGAGGGCCCCGTGGAGTTCACCATGGAGGCCGACACGTTCACCCTGATGCGTGCCCTCGGCAGCCGCCGGAGCATCGATCAGCTTCGTCGGATTGACCACACCGGCGATTTCGACCGCTTTCTTCCCGGTCTCGCCCACCTTCCGCTTCCGGGAACCGCCCTGGTGGAGTAATCAAAAAGAATTCTGCCGGCAGCTGAACAGAGCGCATCGGCTCGACGTATCTACCTCCGACAAACACGTTTGCTCCACCAAGCGATCGTGCCACCACACGAGGAACCTCGGAGGTTTCCATGTCACGCATCGCCCGTCGCCCGCTTGCCGCCGCTCTGCTCGCCGTGGCGGCTCTTGCCCCCATATCGCTCGCATCATCGGCGCAAGCCGCTGACGCCAAGAAGCCCGCCTACACGGTAAGTGTCCGCGATTCGAAGCTCGGTTCGATTCTGACCGACGAAGCCGGCATGACGCTCTACATGTTCACGCCGGACCGTCGCAACGTCAGCAATTGCGAAGGCCCCTGCTTGGTTGCCTGGCCGCCCTTCATGCTGAAAGCGGGCGAGAGCCTCGACGACGTGGCCCTTCCCGCCAACATGCGTCGATCGCTGCTGGGCGTCGCCATGCGCTTCGACGGTTCGCGCCAGGTGACGTACAGCGGATGGCCGCTCTACTACTGGGCCCGCGACAAGGTCGCCGGTGACGTGACCGGTCAGTGGGTCGGCGGCGTCTGGTTCGTCCTCAATGCTGACGGCGTGCCGAACACGGTTCGCCTCTGACATGCCCAGCGCACCCAGAATCGCGAATCGAGCGACAAAACAGATGCGCCGGGTCATGGTCATTTTGGTGGCTGTTCTCGTCGGCGTAGCAATCGGCGGGATCGTCTACCTGCGCTACTTCTATGGCAAAGACGCACCACCACCATTTGAGTTGTCCTCGGTCGCGGTTCTGGTCCCCCACGCACGCAATCGTTCGGCGTGGCGAGGCCGACTGCTCAGCCTCGCCGCCCTCCTGTTCGTCGCGACCGCGCCCGCCGCTGGCGCGGCCGTCAAGGCCCCGGTGGCCGGAGCCTCGTGCACCAAGGTCGGTGCGTCGGCGGCGAGCGGGACCACAACACTTCGTTGCGTCGTCGTCAACAAGAAGAAGCGATGGACCGCGGTGTCGACCGCGGTGTCGTCGAACGCTCCGACGACGGTGAAAGGCACCGCTGGGGAATCGACGCGAACCACAGTCCCCACGACGGCTCCGCCGTCAAGTTCCGTTGAGGGCGCCTACAAAGTGGGCACCGGTTCGGCCGCGGGATATCGGGTGAAGGAATTCTTCATCGGTGGTCTCGCCAAGGTCGACGCCGTTGGTCGAAGCGATGCGCTCACCGGTTCAGTCGTCCTTGGCCGTGACGGTAAGAGCCTCCAGCTCCAGTCGGTCAACGTCGTCGTCGACACAACCAAGCTCAAGAGCGACGAGTCAAAGCGCGACGATCAGATGAAGTCGATCGGTCTCGAAACCAACAAGTTTCCGGCGGCCACGTTCGTCTCCAGCGCGGCAGTGACCCTCGATGCCGACAGTGAGTCGGGCAAGCCGGTGAAAGCAACGGTGTCGGGCCGGCTCACCCTGCACGGGGTCACCCGCGATGTACAGGTCGCCGTGGATGCCCAGCTCCGGTCTGGCACGATGGAGATCGTGGGCCGGGTCGACATCGCGATGAAGGACTACGGCATCGACCCGCCCGAGATCGCCGACTTTGTGAAAGCCGACGACAACGGCGCCCTGGAGTTCAAGCTTGTCCTCCGGAAGGTCTGAGAACATCGTTCGTCGCCTCCGCTCGGTGACCGGTCGCTCAGCGACGTCGACATCACCCGCCGCGTCCGATGACCACCCATCAGACGCGGTCGGCGCGTTGTTTGCGTCGCCCGCCGGTCCGCCAAGCGAGCGGACATCGCCGCGAGATATCGATGACCTCCGCGTCCTCTATGACCTGCACGGCAGCGAGATCTTCCGGTTCTGTCATCGTCTCGTGGGGGACCGAGGACTCGCCGAGGAGGCCATGCAGGAGACCTTTCTCCGGGCGTGGCGCTCGGCCGACACGTGGAACCCCGGGTCGGGGTCGATTCGCACGTGGATGTATGCCGTGGCGCGCAATGTCTGTATCGACGCCCTTCGCTCTCGAGGGCGGCGCTTTGGGCTCGGGGCCTCGGCGCCCGACAGCGCCGAAGCCGGTTCGGTCGACGACGCCGGATTCGATTCGGTACTTTCGTCGTGGATGCTCGAAGAAGCCCTGCGCCGACTGCCCGCCGAGCAGCGCGACGCCCTTGTGCTTACGTACGTTCGCGACCGTCCCTACGCAGAGATTGCCCAGACGTTGTCAATCCCGGAGGCCACGCTGCGGACCCGGGTGTTCTACGGCTTAAAGACACTCCGCAAAGTTCTCGAAGAGATGGGTTGGCATGAGTAGCACCGACAACGTTCACGAGCAGCCGCCGATGGCGTGCGCCCGCACAGTTGATCTGGGCGCATACCTTCTCGGCGGCATGTCGGAATCCGAAGCGCGCGACATGCGCGTGCATATTGATACGTGCACATGGTGTTCGCGTGAGCTGTTCGAGCTTCGTCCGGTGGCCGACCTGCTCGACTCCACCGAGCTCGCCTCGTCAATCATCGGCGAACGGCTCGAGCCCACGCCCGACGCGGCATCCAAGCTTTTCGCCCGAGCCAGCTCGGAGCTCGCCGCACCCGGGTCTGTTGTCGCCCCGTTCTCCGCCCCGGCACGACAGCGTGTGCGGCGTCGAACGATGGTCGCCGCGGGGGCCGCCGTGTTCGCACTCGGCGTGGGCTCCACCCTGGGCACCCAGCAGTTGGTGGCCAAAGACAAGCCGAAACCCACAGGTGAGCGCGTGCAGTTCGTGTCGATTTCCCTCGACCCGAAGAACACCGCCCCGACCACCGTGCCGAAAGACCCGGAGAAGGGTCCGAAGGCGTGGGCGTACATCACCCAGACACCGGCTGGCACCTATGCCTACCTCTACGTGCGCGACTTCGAGGTCGGCCAGATCTACAAGTGGTGGTTCATCAAGCGTGACGGCACGCGCGTGCCCCTCGGATCGTTTCGCTATCCCGGCGCCGTCAACGGCGATGAGTGGCTGCAATGCCCAGGGCACACCGCCTTCGACCGTTCCGAGTTGATTGCCATTGGGGCCACCAACGCCGATGGACTCGACGTGGTCAAACAAGACCTTCCCGCCGCCCCGCCCATCGTGGCGACGTAGCGCCTCACGATATTGCACTCGCCGAGTGCGGGGCCGGGCCCGTAACCTAGGGCCATGTCCTTGACGTACGCCACCACCGACCGAGCGAACCCCACTCCCCCGGAGCGTCGCGCCGAGATCTTGGCGGCGCCCGGCTTTGGCAAGTTCTTCACTGATCACATGGTCCAGGTCAAGTGGACGCCAACCGAGGGCTGGCACAACGCCGAGGTTCTGCCCTACGGACCCATCAGCCTTGACCCAGCGGCCGCAGTGCTGCACTACGCCCAGGAGATCTTCGAGGGCATGAAGGCGTATCGGCACGATGATGGCTCGGTGTGGACCTTTCGTCCCCATGCCAACGCGGCCCGCTTCAACCGATCGGCTACTCGCCTCGCCCTGCCGACACTGCCCGAAGACGACTTCGTCGACGCTATTGAACGTCTCGTGAAGATCGACGTTGAGTGGGTGCCAACCGGCGGCGAGAACAGCCTGTACCTGCGACCGTTCATGTTTGCTTCGGAGTCGTTTCTTGGCGTTCGACCCGCGACCGAAGTGCGGTTCATGGTCATCGCCTCGCCCGTCGGTCCGTACTTCTCCGGTGGCGTGAAGCCGGTAAAGATTTGGCTGTCGTCCAACTACACGCGCGCCGCCCTTGGTGGCACCGGGGCGGCGAAGTGCGGCGGCAACTATGCCGCCGGTCTGGCCGCTCAAATGGAAGCCTCAGCGAACGGCTGTGATCAGGTGTGCTTCGTTGATGCCGTCGAACATCGCTGGGTCGAAGAGTTGGGTGGCATGAACATGTACTTCGTTCATGCCGACGGTCGTCTCACCACTCCCCCGGTGTCCGGCACCATTCTCGAAGGTATTACGCGCAGCTCGATTCTGGAGTTGGCCAAGGAGCTTGGCCTTTCGCCGGAGGAGCGTCCGATCTCCGTCGACGAGTGGCGCGAGGGCGTGACCAGCGGTGAAATCCGCGAAGTGTTCGCCTGTGGCACCGCCGCCGTGGTGACCCCCGTTGGCAAGCTCCTCTGGGATGGTGGCGAGGTCGGCAACGACACCGCCGGAGAGATGACGTTGCGAATCCGCAAGAGCCTGATTGATGTGCAGTATGGCCGGGCCGCGGACGCGCACGGCTGGATGCACCGACTCGGCTGAACGATCCAACAGAGCCGGGCCGCGGATGCGCACGGCTGGATGCACCGACTCGGCTGAACGGGTCGTCTCATCGATTTCCCCAGGTCGCAGGACCTGTTCGCCGAGGCGAACGGCCTGTTTCGTTCAAGGCCGAGGCAACGACGCCCGACACTGCTTCTGCGTGCGCTGTGGATTCCTTCTGCGCCGTGTGAAGCATCAGTGTCTGGGTCCAAGGCCCGTGGCGATTCTCGCGTCGAAAGACGTGGTGGCGTTGTGGGTACAGGTCCGTGGCTGGTGGGGAGCACGGTACAGAGGGATTCCAGAGCGCACACTTCCCGGCTCCTCCCAGCGGTGCGCTCCAATTCGATGACAACCTCTCGCCAACGCCAACCAATTCGTGTCAGTCGTCGTGCCGTACTCCTCGGTGGAGCGACGGGCGCGATGTCGCTGCTCTTTCCCACGGTGTGGGGCGCCGGCGCGTCGGCGGGCGATTGTGCATCGGATCCTTCCGTCCGTGAGGTCTGGGGTCTGGACCCCAGCGGTCCGCACAGCTGGAAGAACGGCCAAACCCGAGGCGCGCCGAAGGCGTGTCGCGACTTCGCCGCCAATCGATGGTTCGCCAGCGAGAAATCGGCCACCCGGACCTGGCATGACCAGGCGAACGACAAGCTCCCGGGCGGTTGGGACAACTACCGGGCGCATCGTTGCTGTCTGTGTCGCCCGGTCCTGCTCGGCTACCTTCCCGCCAAGGAGTGGGACCGCCTGTTTGGGCCGGCCGGGCGCGCTGATGCTGTCGACAAGGACATGCTGAACCTGCGGGTCTTCGACGCGATTGATCCGGTGCCCACACTCGTCACATCATGCAGCGCCGTCGAAACGACGACCACCAGCTCGTCGACAACCACATCAGACGCGCCGACGACGTCAGATGCCCCGACAACAACAACCGCATCAACCACGTCGACCCTCCTCGCGTCAACCACGCTGGCCCCGACCAGCACCGTGGCGCCAACGAGCCCGCCAACCACTGACCCTCCGACCACTACCGCGGCCCCGTCCACCACGGTGACAACCGACACGCCGACCACAACCGGTGCGCCTGCACCAACGACTGTCCCGCCGTCGACCACCGTCACCACCGACGCGCCCACCACCTCAACGACGACGGTCACCACCGACGCGCCCACCACCACCACCACAACAACGACGACGGCGTCACCAGCAACGACAAGGCCAGCGACTCCCGCCGCCCCTGCGCCGGCGATCGTCCCACCAGCACCGAGCACGACGGAAACGCCACCCCCGAGCACGACCAGCTCGACCTCAACGACGTCCACGACGTCCACACCGTCGTCCCGAACGGCCGGCGGGGCGGTGGTGACTCCAGCTGACCAGCCACCAAACGGAGCCACATCGACCTCGTTCGTCTCGGCATCGACATCGACATCGACGACCTCGCTCACGTCACCATCGGCGAAGCGCCGCGGACGATCGGCCAGCGTGCTCGGCAACGAGTTCAACCGATCCGACCCAGCACCACGGGCGTTGGCGTTCACCGGCTCGTCGGCCACCACGCGACTCGTTCGGGCCTCGGTCATTGCTCTAGGAACGGGCATCATCGCCCTTCGTCTCGGCCGACGCCCCGCCCTCCTCACCCCGAGCGACATCGACGAAGGCGTCACGCCGGTCGGCCCGGACAGCGCTTGATTTCGTGCTGAACTTGGGGGACTGTCCGCCTGGCGCGGCCTGACCCGCAAGGAGTGCCCTATGTCTGAAACCACGTCTGACGCCCCGTTGCTGGCGGGTGTGTGGGCCCGTGTCAGCGACCTCGATGTCGTGTCCGGTTCAGGCTGTCGCGTCACCACGACCAACGGCGACGAGTACCTCGACTTCACCAGCGGCATCGCCGTCACCTCGACCGGCCACTGCCATCCGCATGTCGTCAAGGCTATTCAGGCGCAAGCCGAGCGCTTCATTCACGCGCAAGTGAACTGTTACCACCATGATCTCCTCACGCCCCTGGCCAAACGGCTGCGCGAGATCACGCCGAGCTCGATCGAAACCTTTTTCTTCACCAACTCCGGAGCGGAGGCGACGGAGGGTGCCGTCAAGCTCGCCAAGCACGCCACGGGGCGCCAGAACATCATCGTGTTCAACGGCTCGTTCCACGGTCGGACCCATCTCACCATGGCGATGACAACATCGAAGACGAGTTACAAGCTGAACTACGCGCCGCTCCCGTCGGGCGTGTTCGTGGCGCCGTTCCCGGATCTCGTGCACACCAAGCTCAGTGCCGATGACGAGATCGATCGCTGCATCACCGCGTTCCGTCATCTTCTCTCCACGCAAACGGCACCGGGGGAAACTGCGGCCGCCATTCTCGAGCCGGTGCTCGGCGAAGGCGGCTACATTGCCTCGCCGGCGCGTTTCATCGAGGGCATCGTCGACATCTGTCGCCAGCACGCCATCTTGTTCGTGGCCGACGAAGTGCAGTGCGGATTCGCGCGTACCGGCAAGATGTTCGCCGTCGATCACTACGCCTTCGAGCCCGACATCTTGGTCATGGCCAAGGGCATCGCGTCGGGTATGCCGTTCGCCGCGATCGGCGCCCGGTCTGAGCTCATGGCCAAGTGGATTCCCGGCTCGCACGGAGGAACCTATGGCGGCAATCCCATTGCGTGTGCGGCATCGATCGCCACGATCGAAGTGTTAACGGCCGACGGCTTCATGGAGAATGTGAACGCTCGTGCCATCCAGCTCACGGATGAGCTCTACCGTATGCGCGCAGATCATCCATCGATCATCGACGTGCGAGGTCTGGGCCTCATGGTTGGCATCGAGTTCGACGCCCCGGCGCGCGTGGCGGCCATCGTGGCCGCGGCGCGCACGAACGGACTCCTACTCATGAACGCCGGCACCTACGGCGGGGTGATCCGTTTCATGCCACCACTCGTGGTCACCGAGGCGGAGATGGCCGAAGCCATTGCCATCTTCGAAAAAGCGTTGATCGCCACCGCATGAGTTTCGGACAGTCGAGCGGACCGTCGGCTTCGGCCGAGCAGCTGCAGTACCTCGAAGCGCTGATCGCCAAGGCGGGCTACGCGAGTTTCCGCGAGGCTCGCCACCCGCTCGGGCTCACCCAGCGCCAAGCGGGCGCCAAATTCTCGACCGGCGAAGCATCGGCCCTTATCGAGAGCCTATTGGCCTCACCGACCGCGGCGGCCGAAGGAGCCGAGGTCGACGACGATGGCACCGTTGACCAGGAGTCATCCGGGCCGCGCACCACGTCCGACAAGCGTCGGCCAAAGTACGCGCGCTTACCAGCCGTGGCGAACCCGTCCGATGATCTGAAGGCGCTCTACGCCAAGGGACTCGCCCGTCCCGACGGGAAGCCACTCAACATTTTCGGCACGTTGGGCCATCACCCGGCGTTGCTCAAGCGGTTCAACGTGCTCGGCGGGCTCTTCCTCTCGAAGGGCACCCTGCCCGAGCGCGAGCGCGAGATCGTGATTCTGCGCGTCGGCTGGAACTGCCGAGCGGTCTACGAGTTCGGCCAGCACACGATCATCGGTCTCCGCGTGGGGCTCACCGAAGCCGAGATCGCCGCCCTCATTCGTAAACCGTCGAGCTACGCGTGGCGAGCCCCCGATGCCGCACTCATCGCCATGGCCGACGAGCTGTGCACCGACGACTGCGTGAGCGATCGCACGTGGCAGGACCTCAGCGGCCGATGGGACGAAGCGCAACTCGTCGAACTGGTGATGGTCGCCGGCTTCTATCGCATGGTGTCGGGCTTCTTGAACTCCACCGGCGTTCAACTCGACCCCGACACGCCCGGCTGGCCCGACTGATACGAGCGCTGGCTACCTCCGGCGCACCGCCGGGTGAGGCAGGAACACCGGCCTACCCTTCTTCACTCGCTTCGACAGCACCTTCGTCAGTTGGTCGTAGACGTCGTCGCCGGTGATCTCGCGGAGCTCGTCGGCCATCGTGATCCACACCGGATTCTTGTCCCCGAACGCCTCTTCGGTTTCGGTGCACCACCAGTGGAACTCTTGGCCGCCCTCGCCCCAGTCCCGGCGTTTCCACTCACGTACCGTCGTGGTCACATGACCGTTCACATCGGTCTCGTCGGAGCGACGGAGCGGAAGTTGCCAACAGACCTCAGGCTTCCAATCGAGCGGTCGCTCGTCGGCCTCGAGGGCGGCCCGATGAAGGGCGCAACCGCCCCCACCGGGAAAGTCGGGCGGGTTCAAAAACATGCACGCACCGTCGACGACCCGCGTGACATGCACGCCCTCATCGTTGCGCGCCGTCGGCCGCTGACGGCGGGCCGCCGACGCGTGCTTCCACTGGTCATCACGCACTCGAGCAACGTTCACGGCGAGCTTGCGGCGATCATCAGCATCGGTCAGGTGGGCGCCGTGTGAGCAGCACCCCTGACCGAGTGCGGTGGCGTCGTCGGAGAGCACCCCTTTACATCCACGACCGAAGATGCATGACCAGTTACTGGCGAGAAACGTCACATCGAAGAGCCACGTCCGGTCCTCCGTCGGATCCTCGAACGACAGCAATTCGTGAAGGTCTTCAGGTCGAGCCACGCAGAGAAAGGTAGTCGTCCACTCGGCCATATGAGGCCGGATCAGTCCGTGAAGTAGCCGCCGGTCGGGGTGGGGATCGTCACCGACGGTCGGCGTGGTTCAGTCCGTGAAGTAGCCGCCGTGGGGGTGCAAAATCGTGCCGGTCATGTAGCTCGCGTCGTCACTGGCGAGAAACGACACGACCGACGCCACTTCGTCGGGCCGACCCACTCGGCCAAGGGGGATCCGCATGGCGAGATCGGCACGACGCTCCTCGGGCAGCAGTTCGATCATCTGGGTCATGTTGGTAGCGATGTAGCCGGGGCCGATGGCGTTCACGCGAATTGATGCCGCCGCCAACTCACGTGCAGCCTTCTTCGTCAACATCCAGACGCCCGCTTTGGAGACGGTGTAGGCCAGCGGTCCAGCGTCTGGGTTCTTGGCGGCGATCGACGCAATCGTGATGATCGACCCGCCGTGGCCGAGTTCGACCATCTTGTCGGCACACGCCTGCATGGCCAAGAACGTGCCCGTGAGGTTCACATCGATCACCCGCTGCCATGCCTCCACGTCGAGGTCGATGAATGTGCGCCACGGTGTCTCGAGGTTGGCCAGGTTGGCGCCGATCATCTTCACGTCGGCCTCGATGTCACCCGAGCGATAATTGGCGTGGCTGATGCCCGCCGCGGTCAGCAGGATGTCGAGTCGGCCCCATTGCGTCAACGCGACCTGTGACATTGCTTCGTTGTCCGTCCGGCTCGCCGCATCGACGAGAACACTCACGGCCTCGCCACCCGCTTCGG
>JAYSTV010000458.1:0-15055 GCA_043719425.1 Acidimicrobiia bacterium
CTTGGTGGAGAAGTTGGTGTGGGCACCGGCGCCGTTCCAGTCGCCCTTTTCCGGCTTGGCGTCGAACGAGATGACCACGTCGAAGTCTTCGGCGATGCGATGGAGCAGCCAACGCGAGACCCACAGCTGATCGGCCACTTCGAGGGTGCCGAGCGGACCGACCTGGAATTCCCACTGGCCGGGCATGACTTCGGCATTGGTGCCGGAGATAGAGATACCGGCATCGATACAAGCCTGGGTGTGGGCTTCGACGATGTCACGACCGACGACACGGCCGGTGCCCACGCCGCAGTAGTACGGACCCTGGGCGGCGGGAAAGCCGTCCTTCGGAAAACCCAACGGACGACCGCCAGCGGTGAGCATGGTGTATTCCTGCTCGATACCGAACCAGGGCTCCTGCTTGGCGTACTTCTTGGCGACCTTGGCTGCCGCCGCCCGGGTATTGGTCGAGTGGGGCGTCATGTCGTTGAGGAGCACTTCGCACATCACGAGGATGTTGTTGCCGCCGCGGATCGGGTCCGGGCAGCTCCAGACGGGACGCAGCACGCAGTCGGACTTGTCGCCCGGCGCCTGCTCGGTCGAGGAACCGTCAAAGCCCCAGATCGGCGGCTCGGCACCATCGGCCATGACCTTGGTCTTGTTGCGGAGCATCGGGCTGGGCGACGTACCGTCGATCCAGATGTATTCGGCTTGGAACGCCACGGAGGGCCTTTCGTTGTGTCCCGACGACCAGTGCGGGAGGTTCTAGAGGGAGATCAACACGATCGCACGGCGGCATTTCTCATCCGTTGCTCGTTTGTGACGGCTGTGTAAACCGAGGAGGCATTCTATGCATCGAGCCGAACCGCGTTAGGGACGCGTAATCAACGCCGGGCCGAACTCGTAGCCGCGAGCAAAACATCATTACGGACGCGTGAACGGCCTGTACAGAGTTTCCGAACGGTCTCAGGGTGCGTCACGATGGACAGCGTGCCGATCACTGATGCCGGGCCCGATGATGACGATCTCACGCTAGGGGGTCCAGGCAGCGCCAGCGACCGCGTGGCCGGTCAGAACGACTACGTGTTGCGCACCGTTGAGGAACGCCGCGTTCGGTTCGTTCAACTGTGGTTCACCGACGTGTTGGGGTCGCTCAAGAGTTTGGTGATCACGCCCGCGGAACTGGAGAACGCCCTCGAAGAGGGCATCTCGTTCGACGGATCAGCCATCGACGGCTTCAGCCGCCAGATCGAATCCGACATGCTCGCCAACCCCGACCCGAACACCTTCGAGATCGTGCCGTGGCGGACCGAAGAAGCGGTCGCCCGGATCTTTTGCAACGTGACCGAGTTCGATGGCGCGCCGTTCATGGGGGATCCCCGCCAAGTCCTGCGTCGCAGCCTCGACCGCGCCGCTGCGCTCGGCTATCAGTTCTATGCCAGCGCCGACCTGGAGTACTTCTACTTCGCCGACAACGATCCGAGCCGTCCGCCCAAGCCACTCGACACGTCGAGCTTCTTCGACCTTTCCGCTGCCGACGCGGCCGGCGATCTCCGCCGCAAGACCATCTCCCATCTTGAAGCGCTCGGCATCCCGGTTCGATACAGCCACCATGAGGAGGCGCCGAGCCAGCAAGAGATCGACCTTCGTTACACCGACGCGCTGACCATGGCCGACTCGATCATGACGTCGCGTCTCGTGGTCAAGGAAGTAGCGATCGAGCGCGGCGTCTACGCCACGTTCATGCCCAAGCCCATCGCCGGGGTGCAGGGAAGCGGTATGCACACCCACCTTTCGCTCTTCAGCGGCGAGCGCAATGCGTTCTATGACGCCGCCGACCCCTACTTCCTCTCGACCACTGCGAAGCAGTTCATGGCCGGAATCCTGCGTCACGCCCGGGAGATCACGGCCGTCACGAACCAGTGGGTCAACTCCTACAAGCGCCTGGTGCCCGGCTACGAGGCCCCCACCTCGGTCACGTGGGCACGAAACAATCGCTCGGCCCTGGTGCGGGTACCGACCCCGAAACGCAACCGCGAGTCGTCGACCCGCATCGAGTACCGCGCGCCCGACCCGGCGTGCAATCCGTACCTCGCCTACACCGTGCTGCTCGCGGCAGGCCTCCGGGGAATTGAGCAGGGCTACGAACTCCCGCCGGAACTGCACAACCAGGAGCTCACGGCGGCGGAAATGATGGCATCGGGCATCGCCCAGTTGCCTGGCTCGCTGAGCGACGCGGTCGACGTCATGGAAGCGAGCGAGCTTGTGCGCGACGCGCTCGGGGAACACGTTTTCGAATGGTTCATTCGCAACAAGCGGGCCGAGTGGACGGGCTACAAAACGCACGTGTCGCAGTTCGAGCTCGACCGTTACCTTCCGGCGCTCTAGGTCGTCATGGCTCTCAGCCCGATCCTGGTCTTTCCAGATCCGCCACCGGCAGTCCTAGCCCAGACGCTCGACCTCGCTGGATACCGGTGGCTCAGCGCGTCAACCCCGAGTGCGGCCGAGCGTCTCGAACCCGACGACGGTTGGGCCGGCGTGATTGTCACCGCCGATGCCGATCCCGACGGAGCATGGGCGTTGTGCCGAGCGCTGCGCAAACGCGATGTGCCCGTTGAGCCACTGCTGCTGTTGGTCAGCGGATCCCAGCTGAACGACCTCGAGCTGCGTGAGGACTTGTTCGACGATTTCTGTCTGTCGCCGTTCCACCCGCGAGAATTGGAAGCGCGCATACGACATCTGTTGTGGCGGGCGGGCAAGGGCAGCCGACCCGAGGTCGTGGAGTACGGACCGCTAATCCTCAACCTGGAGACCTACCAGGCGGTGATCGAGAAGCGACCGCTCGACCTCACTTATATGGAATACGAGCTTCTCAAATTCCTCGCCACCCATCCCGGCAAGGTATTCACCCGCGAGACGCTGCTGTCGCGAGTGTGGGGGTATGAGTACTACGGCGGGGCTCGCACCGTCGACGTTCATATCCGTCGCCTCCGAGCCAAGCTCGGCGACGAGCACAACCTCATTCACACCGTGCGGTCCGTCGGCTACCGCTTCGGCACCAGCCGCTGGGGCAGCTAACTCGTTGCTCTCTGGCGGGCCCGGTAGGTCTTGGCCCGAGCGCGTCCACCGCACGCACCGTCGGCGCACCACGCGGCCGAACGATTCTTTGAGTGGTCATAATACGTCCACATACAGTGTTGACACGCCTTGAGTCGAGCCCATGTCCCGGTGCGCTGCGCCTCGAAGGTTTCGATGAGCATGCGGCCGACGAAGCGTTCGTACCCCGTGCCGGTTGGCGTCAGATTTGGCTTGGGCACGAACGAAGTGACAATCGGCGTGCGCGTGGCGAGTTCATCGAGCGCTGCCGTCGCGTCGTGGTCGGCTGACGACAGCGCCGCTCGAAGCGTGTTGCGAAGCTCTCGCACAGAGACCGTTTGTGATGCGGTGATCCGCGTGACGCCGACGAAACCTTCGTCGGTAAGCCACGTGGCAATTGCCGCACCGCTGCTCAACAGGTCGGCGCCGTTCTCGCGGTTCTCGGTGTTGAGCAAACGGCGGACCATTTCGAGTCCGCCCGGGGCGCGTCGGGCGAGCGGCCAACTGCCATCGGGAAGCCAGCGACCGAGCCGGTCTTGGCGATCCGTAAGCGCGTCATCCATCACGAGCAATCTACACTTTGCCCGTGACGACGTTTCGACGGTTGGCAACGGTGTTGGCGCTCTTGGCGTGCTCGCTGGCGGCACGGTCGGCTGATGCCACACTACCCGCCAGTCGTTTTGTTTCCGTCGACCTTTCCGGTGGAACACAAGCCGGCGTGGCGTCGATCGTCAAGTCTTCCGACGGCACTTGGTGGGCCGCCGGGTCCTTCCGCGACGATGCCAACGTGCACCGACCCGGCCTGTGGCGCTCGTCCGACACGATCACGTGGACACGCATCGAAACCGTCGCGGTCACCCCGTACGGTGAGGTGAGCGAGTTGTACTCCGTGGGCGAACGCTTCCACGCCGAGCCGGGAGTGTCGTCGAGTGCCGACACCGACGCCATCGCGTGGACGTCACCCGAAGGGGAGTCGTGGAAGCGATGGACTCCGCCCGGCCTTCGTCTCGGCGGTCGCGATATCCAGCGAGGTCAACGCATCGCCGTTGACGGAACCCGCGTGCTCATCGCCGGCGCCGACGACCGTTCGCTCCGCAATCGCATCGGCACCTGGACAACGGACAACCGAAAGATATGGACACGTACGGTCATTGCTGCGTTCGGTTCCAGCGACGATCCGACCACGGCCGTGACCGCTGCTCGGGCCAATGTCGGGCGCATGATCGTCGGCGCCCGGGTCACCGGACGGCTCCGCGCGGTCGTGTCGACAAACGGCCGCCGATGGACCGAACTGTCCCTACCGACCGAGCTACCAACCGGCAACCGCGCCATCCTGGCGACGGAACTCGACGCCACCACGATCCTCATCGGCGCCACCAGCCTCGATGGTGGCGGCCTGTGGCGAGGCCCCGTCCGCTGAACTGAACTGAACTGGGTCAGCTCAGTTTGTTGGGTCGGCTCCGTCGCATGAACGGCACCGAGCCGACCCAGAACGGTTAGCTGACCCAGAACACTGAGCTGACCCAGTACGTCAGCTTTGGCGGTACTTGCGGATGGCGATGGGCGCGATCACGGCGGAGATGGCGAGGGACCAGGCGACCGCGATCAGCACCACCGTGGCGGTGGGTCCGCCGAGCATGCACCGTCGCACGGCGTTGGCCGTGGCGCTCACCGGCTGGTTACGCGCCCACGCGGCCAGATACCGCGGCATGGTCTTGGGGTCCACGAACAGGTTCGACGCAAACACCAGCGGAGCGAGCATGGGGAACGCCGCCGCCTGGGCCGCCTCACCGTTGGGAACCGACAGACCGACGAGGGTGAAGATCCACGCCATGGCGAAACCGAACAGCAGCATCACGCCAAGACCGGCGACGACCATGGGCACATTGGTCTGCGGGCGGAATCCAACGGCGTAGGCGATGGCAATGAGCAGCGAGAGGATGAAGAGGTTGCGGACCGTGTCGGCCATGACCCGTCCGGCGAGCACTGCGGAGCGAGACATCGGCAACGACTTCAGCCGCTCCAGCAACCCCTTGCCTTTGTCCTCGGCCAACGCGATTGCGGTGCTGATCGAGCCGAAGCCGAGGGTCTGCACGAAGATGCCGGGCATCAGGTAGTTCACGTAGTTCTGGCCGGGGATCTTGATGGATCCGCCAAAGACATAGCGAAACATCAGGGTGAAGATGACCGGTTGCACGAGCGAGAAGACCAGGACCTGCGGCACCCGTCGCATCGACAGGAGGTTGCGGCCGGTCATGGCCATGGCGTCCTTGACGGTCCAACCAAAGTTGCCGGCCGGGGCCGTCGTACGCGCGCTTACAGGAGAGGTGGCGGCAGTCATGCGGAGGCTCCGGTGAGGTTGAGGAACACGTCGTCGAGCGTGGGTTCTTGCAGGTCGAGCCGGCCGACATCGAGGCCCGCCGTCTCCAGTCGATTGAGCACGTCACGCACGGTCTTGGCCCCACCACGCAATGGGACGGACACCAACATCGGATCAGCGACAGCGGCCACTGCGCCAACGTCGGCGAGCTGAGCAACGGCCGACTCAGCGTCGGCGACGGAGCGCATGCGCAGCGAGACGGTCGTTTCGCCCAGCGTGGCTTTCAGCTCTGAGGGTGTGCCTTCGGCGGCCACGAGACCCTTGTCGATCACGACGATGCGGTTGGCCAGGCGGTCGGCCTCTTCGAGGTACTGGGTGGTGAGTAACACCGAGGTTCCATCAGCCACGAGTACCTCGATCACTTCCCACAGACCCTGTCGGCTGGCCGGGTCGAGTCCGGTCGTGGGCTCGTCGAGCAGCAGCACCGGCGGGCGGGTGACGAGGGCAGCCGCGAGGTCAAGACGGCGGCGCATGCCACCCGAGTAGGTGCGGGCCGGGCGGTTGGCCGCGTCGGAGAGCGAGAACTGCTCCAACAGCACGCGGGCCCGATCACCGGCGACACTCTTGGCGAGGTGGTTGAGTCGACCGACGAGAGTGAGGTTCTCCTGGCCGGTGAGGTTTTCGTCGACCGCGGCGTATTGGCCGGCGAGGCCAATGTTGCGTCGAACCGATTCCGGATCGGCCGCCACATCGTGGCCAGCCACAACCGCGCGGCCCGAGTCGGGCTTTAAGATGGTGGTGAGGATGCGAACGGCTGTGGTCTTCCCGGCACCGTTGGGGCCAAGGAGTCCGAGCACGGTGCCGGTGGGTACGTCGAAGGAGACGCCGTTGAGTGCTCGCACCTCTTTGAAGTGCTTCACCAGGCTTTCGCCCATGATCGCGGTAGACATACCCTTCACCTTACTCGATAGTTTGCAACAATCAACTATCTATTTCGGTACACGGTTGATACTGTCTCACCATGGTGGGAGCCAAACAACCAATCGAGCCAGACCTCACCTGGGCCCGCATGCTGTCGCTGTTCGTCGAACGACGAGACGCCATGTTTGTCACGCTCACGGCACACGGTCTCACCCCGCCTCATGCCCACGCGCTCTCCGTGCTGGCTGATGGACCCGTTCGCATGCGAGACCTGGCCGATCACATGATGTGTGATGCGTCGTACATCACGTCGATCGTGGACCGGCTCGAAGAAGCCGGGCTCGCCGAACGTCGCCTGAACCCGACGGACCGCCGGGTGAAGGAAGTGGCACTCACGACCAAAGGACGGCGAGCGGCGCAGAGTCTTCGAGCAACCATGACCGAGGCGCCCACACAGTTCGCTCGACTGACGAAGGCCGAACGGGCCCAGCTCGCCGCCGTGGTCGAACGGATGGTCCCCGAAGTTGCGGACCTGCCCGACCCATTCCGCCCGACGCCCAAGCCCAACGCCTGAGCGAAAGGGCTTGCGCCCGGTCTAGGCGTTGAGGTCGATGAGTTCGCTGCCCTCGTGGCGAGCATCGGCGTCGCTAGTGAGCAACGCCCCGTGAAGACCCGAGGCAATGGCCCCGGTAAGGAAGAAGCCGACCGGGAAAATGGCGACCATAAAGACGATCAGCGCAATCGCCCCGAGCATTTCTCGACTCCTTACGGCGCCGTGACGCCCGCGGCGCCAAGGTAGGCCCAAAACTCAATTTCGACCTGAGCCCCGAGTGCCATCGTCACGTTGCCGACGGTGGACCGAGTGGGCCGGTGGCCGGCGAAAATCTCCGAGTAGGCGGCGTTCATCGTGGCGAAGTCGTCCATGGTGGCGAGGAAGACCGTGCACTTGGCCACATTGGTGAGTTTGGCGCCAGCCGAGGCGAGCAACGCTTCGGCGTTGACGAAGATTTGGCGGGTCTGGGCGTCGACGCCGCCTTCGACAAGCGCACCGTCGGCCAGACCGAGCTGCCCCGAGAGGATGACCCAATCACCGGCACGAAGGACAGGAGAGTAAGGACCGACGGGCTTCGACATAGCCGGAGATCGTAGCGGCGGCGGGGCACAAGTACCGCCGCTCGCGCCGCTGACGGTCACCTCCGTTGGCCGAACGGAGGTGGCTAGCCCTCATTCCTCCGGGCAACCTCTCTCGCGGCGACGCTCAGCTGAAGGAGTTGCCGCAGCCGCACGTGCGGCTGGCGTTGGGGTTGTCGATGGCGAAACCGCCACCCTGGAGGCTGTCCTTGTAGTCGAGCGTGGCGCCTTTGAGCATCCCCGCACTGGTGGCGTCGGTGATGACCCGGATCGTGCCGTATTCCTTGACGACATCGTCGTCGGCGACATCGCCGTCGAAGAACATCTCATAGGAGAAACCAGAGCATCCGCCCGGACGGACGGCCACGCGCAGGGCGAGCGAGGTGTCGCCTTCGGCCTCGAGGAGGGAAGCGACTTTGGTGGCCGCAGCGGCGGTCACAATGATCGTGTCGGACTTGCGGCCGATACCAATCTTGACGGCGGTGGGGGCGTCTTGAACGCTCATGGCCTGCTCCTTGCAACGGGTGAAGTTCTCGTGTGTCCGAACGCACTGTCCGAACGGAAGTCAACTCTACCCCCGCCAGTACGATTTGGGCTATGGCTGACGTCACCTCCCCGTCGGTCGGACCGCCCGGCACCGACGGCACCGACGGCACCCCGACCGTCGACGACGTCCGCCAGGTTCTCCGAGGCGTCATGGATCCCGAGCTCAACGCCAACATTGTCGAGCTGGGCATGGTGGAGCGCATCGACGTGCTCCCGGGCGGCGACGTCGAGGTGGTTATCGCCCTCACCATCGCCGGGTGCCCGCTCAAGGTGCAGATCCGCGACGACGCCCGTTCCAAGATCCGTGGTCTGGCCAACGTGGGCGAGGTGCACATCAGCTTCGGTGAGCTCAACGCTGAGCAACGCAGCCAGGTCATGCAGCGGGCCCGGTGGAAGGCCAGCCAGGACGCCCCGGAAACCGAAATCCCAGCCACGACGCGCATCTTGGCGGTGGCCTCGGGCAAGGGTGGCGTCGGCAAATCGTCGGTCACCTGCAACCTGGCCGCCGCGCTCGCCACGAGGGGGTTCTCGGTGGGGGTGCTCGATGCCGACATCTGGGGCTTCTCCGTGCCCCGGATGCTCGGGCTCGAAGGTCGCCTCGGTGGCACCGGCGGCAAGATCGAACCGTCGGAGCGCGCCGTTGGCACCGGCATGCTCAAGGTCGTATCGATGGGTCTCGTGGTCGACGACGAAGACCGGGCCATCATGTGGCGCGGCCTCATGCTGGCCAAAGCCGTCGAAGAATTTCTGACCAAGGTCCGCTGGGGAGAACTCGACTACCTACTGATCGACATGCCTCCCGGCACCGGCGACGTGCAGATGGCCCTTGGCCGACTGCTCCCGCGGACCGAGTTGCTCATTGTCACGACGCCCAACATCGCCGCCCAGAAGGTGGCGGTGCGAGTGGCCGACATGGCCCGTCGGAGCTATCTCAAAGTCGCCGGCGTGGTCGAAAACATGAGCGTCTTCGTTGACTCCGTGGGCGTGGAGCACCACCTTTTTGGCGAGGGCGGCGGGGCCCGGCTGGCGGCCGAAACCGGGACCGAGCTGCTCGCCGAAATCCCGATCGCCCCGGCCGTGTCGCACGGCGGCGACATCGGCGAACCGGCGGCCCTGGCCGAACCGGATTCGCTCGTCGGCCAGGCCTTCGCCACCCTCGCCGAGCGCATCGCCACCGACGTGTTGCCGCCGGTCGAAATGTCGGGATGCACGGCCCGGCTGCTCGGGGCAATCGATGCCGCCCTCGGACCGTCGCCGGTGTCCGCGTAAACGTCGCGGGCCGGCTTCGTTCAATCGAATTCGCCGCGATCGCGACCGCTGGGCAGCGGCAACGACGGCAGAGCTTTGGCCACGTTGCGGACTCGGGCCTCGGGGGCAACGACGCGCAGCCCGCAGAAGGCGCACAGCGATCCCACTCCCAGCGCCCAGGCCAGGGGGCCAATCGGGTTCATCGTCCGGGCACCGCCGAACGTCAGCCCGAGGGTCAAGCCGGCAACGGCGGCAATCAGCACCACGGTCCACCGCACGTGACGCCAATGCGACGTCCGCAGCGATAGCGCCGTCGCCAAGAACATCGAGACCATGATGAGCGCCGAGCGACGGAGCCAACGGCCAAGAGCATCGGCGACGGTGGCGTCGGGGCGGGCATCAACGCTGGTGATCTGCACCGCGGCAGTGGGCGAGAGGGCGGCCATGGCCACCCTCGCGGCGGCCGGGGAACTCACGGACACAGCCAGGGCCGAACGGGCGACGGCGGTGAGGGCGTCGGTGCGAAGTCCTGAGAAGACGTCGATCGGCACGGCGACATCGCCGGCCCAACCCGGAAAGGAAACAATGTCGGCGACGGAAACTCGCACCGAACGCGTGGTCACCGGGTCGACGAGCACCAGGTTGTCCCCGATGGCCAGAGGACCCGGGCGAAGGGCGGCGAAGCGGCGACTGACGATGATCGAACCGGGTTCAAGATCGGCGACCGAAGGCTGCCCGAATGACCGTGGGGCCCAGCCATCGCCCTGCCCATCACCGGCCGAAACGGCAACCGCGGGAATCGCTGGTGATAACTCTCGCAGCTCCGCTGGGGCATCGGACCTTCGGGCTAACTCGTCGGCCACGAGAACGTCGGCCCGGCGAAGCACTCGACCACCCGTCGGGGCGACCAATTGGCGTAGAAGACCGACCGCATCGGATTCGTTGTTGATCTGCGCCACCGATCGCCAGTTGGAGCCCGAAGCGGCGGCGGCGGGAAGGCGCTGGGAGGCGGCCACGGGAAGCACGGCGAGGCCGGTGGCTACGCAGACTCCGGCGAACGAACGGGTCCGGCTCCGGCGCGTCGGCCGCGCCGCCGTTCGGGCACCGAACGGACGACGCGGAAGGAAGGTAGGCCCCAACGCCATGGCCAGGCCAAGAACCGTCAGGACAACAGCCGCCCCAATACGTAGTTCTGTCGCCTGTCGGCCGAGGGCCATCCCGACTGCGACCAGGGCCAGCCCGACGGGGGCAACGATGACGACCGACGGCCGGACGAGCGCCAAACCCCTCAACCAGGACCGAATGCCAGACGGAACGACCACGCCAACGCCGGCGGCCACCATGGCCAACAGCACCACGGACGCCGGGAGGGCGACCGCCTGGGCGACCGTCGAGAGTGAGGCGGGGAACGCCGACGGAAGCTGACTGATCCGGCCGACCGCCATCGCCGCGCCGACGGCGGCGATGACGCCAAGGGGTAGCCCGACAACGACGCCGGAGAGGACGAGCGCCGCTCGCAACGCCGCGCCAGTGCGACCGCGCAGCCCGAAGGCCCGCAAGACCCGGACGCGGTCGCCGCGCATCCGCCGCCGCGCCAGGTAGGCGGCGAGAAGAACCACACCAGCGGCGGCGAACAGGGCGCCGCGAGCAACCCGCCGGGCGAGCTCCGTCTCGGCGAACTCACCGGCGATGCGCGCCACGTGAGCACTTTTCACGGCCACCACGCTGGCGTTGATCGCGCCGGGGACGCTGGCGACCGTTCCCCCCAGACCGAGAGGATCGTCGGCCGGAATCGACGTGGGACCGGTCGGAGGTTGCGCTAGGACCTCCTCGAGCAGGGTCGTGACGGCAGCCGACCGGCGTAGGCCGCGCCGGGCGTCTCCCAGGTTCGAGACCGCCACCAGGAAGCGAGCGTTGACGGCCGCGCCGCCGTCGGACATCTTGTCGATGGCCGTGGCCACCGTGCCGGGAGCGACATAGACCACCGGGGTGGCGGCCGTGGCGCCGAGTCGGGGTCGACCCAGACCGTCGAGATCCAACGACCCGAAACCACGACCCGACGGTAAGGCGCGGGCGCGGACATCGATGCCCTGACCGCCGATCGACAGGCGTACGGGGACCGGACCCGGACCGAGGTTGGCGACCAGATTCGGGGCCACCGCGACATCGCCAACGAGTAGCGGCGGGAGCCCGGTCAGCCCCGTCTCCGAGGGTTGCTTGCCGAACCCGGCGGCCACCGGGACGTCAAGTTCGACGGCGGTGACAGGAACCTGCTGGGCACCGATCGCCAGCAGCGCGTCGACCGCCACGAGCGGAAGAAGATCGTCGATCCCGGTCGCCACCCGCGGGTCGTTTTCTCGGGCGCGGGTAATCGCGTCGAGGGCCTGGTTCCGGGCGTTCGCATCGGGGCTGACGATGACCTCGTCGATCGGACCCAGGTGATACACGGCCGATTCGACCGGGAGGTGGCGGGCGTCATGACCCACGCCGAGGGCCAGGGAACTCAACACCACGCTCGCCGCGACCGGCACGAACACCGCGGCCCGTCGGCGCTCTCGACGGATCAGCAGGGTCGCCGGGCGACGGACCCGTGGTCGCAACGCCAAAACGAGGGCGAGCGGCACGATCGTCGCGGCAACCACGAGACCGGCCAACGACGAAGCCCGGCGCGACCAGGCGAGCCAGGTAAGCAGGGCGACGAGATCAACGCCGAGGACCAACAGCAGACTCCCGCGAAACTCCGACGCAGGTGCGCCCGGGCGTGGCCCGACCACCTTCCTCTTGCCGTCGTCATCGGGTTCAGAATGAGTGGCGGCCAAGGTCATCCAAACCGCGGGTCTGCGCTTCGACGCACGAATCAGTGGCGATGCAACGCCGCGCCGCGGAGTTCGTAGCTCGACGTGGCGTGGGCAAGAAGCAGCGCATCATGCGACACGGCAACAACGCTGAGGCCGTCGTGGCAGAGCTCAAAGAGCAATTCGTAGATCGAGGCGGCCGTCTCCGGATCCAGGCCCGCCGTGGGCTCGTCGCACCACAGAATGGTCGGCTCGCCGACAATGGCCCGAGCAAGGGCGACACGGCGACGCTCACCAGCGGAAAGGTCCGACGGACGTTCGGCTGAGCGTTCGAGATGGAGCAGCGACACGGCCGCCTCCGCTTCGGAGCGTGCATCGGCCGGCTCCCAGCCGTGCATGAGCAACGGCAACTCGATGTTCTCGATGGCGCTCAAGTCGCTGAGAAGCTCGTTGTCCTGCGGCACAAAACCGACCGCCTGGGCCCGTCGTTCGGTAAAGTTCGACTCGCCGATCGACAGCACCGTCGCGCCGATCGTGATCTCGCCAGCGTCGATCGGATGGAGTCCAGCGAGGCATTCGAGCAGGGTCGACTTTCCGCTACCCGATCGACCGCCGATCACCACCACTTCGCCCGCTCGAACGTCGAGGTCGATGCCGGTCAGAACGGTGCGGCTCCGTCCCCGCGTCAGTCGCGAGGCGATGAGGCCCCGGCAGCTGGCGACGACGACGGCGTCGGCCCCGACCACGGGCGGCAGTTGGGCGAGCGTCGCCGCTGCGATGGGCAGGGTGGCGACGGTTGCTTCGCTCGGAGCTGGCGCCATGACGTCCGAGCGGTCGGCATCGACGGGACCCTCAGCACTCGGGGTCGTCTCGACGTCACCCAACGCGACGTCGAGAAACGACGTGTCGGATTCAATCGTGGCCACGTCGACCCGGGAAAAGGTCGGTGCGGGCAGCGGTTCCGCCGGCCCGTCGACCGTCGGCTCGGTCAGCGGCTCCACGAGCGTTGCGGCGATCGTTTCCTCGGCTGTCTTCGGGCCAACGAGAAGGCTCGGGGCCGCGAGGAGCTCCGGGGCCACGTCGAACAAACCCGGTCCGGGTGTAGCCGACCACCAACCAGAGGGGGCGGGCGCGTCATCGATCTCGACAACCTCGACAACCTCGACAACCTCCAGAATCTCGGCCGCCATCGGAGCGTCGCCAACGATCAGATCCCGAGCGTCGAACCCAGCGACGACCGGCTCCGCCGGTTCGTGGGCGGGCGCCTCCACGTCGGGCATGAGGTCGACCGGGGAAGCGGGTCCCTCGGGCTCGAGGTCGGCAAACCAATTGCCGGGATTCAGCGACGGCGCAACCGGAGCGGCGGCCCAATCCGGCATGCCGGGCGAGGGTCGATCGACCGGAAGGCTGCGGAAACCATCGGTCCACGGTCGATCAGGCGAGGAGACCGGGGAAAGCGCGCTGACAAATGGCGACTCTCGCAGCTCCGCCGGGGCAACCGCCACAAGGACCGGCGCGACCAGGTCCGGCGCGGTCCGGCCCGGCTCCATCCGGTCAGACGGAACGAGCGGCGGGGAGGCAACAGCCGACTCGGTCACGGAGGACACGAACAACACCGAAGATGCGGCCGCCGGCGACGGCAGAGCTTGCGATTCCGAGCCACTCGGAACCCGGCGGGCGCGCGACAGCTCGCGCAGAAACTCGACTTGGCTCGCCCGGTCACGGGGGCGCGGTGCCGTTAAGACGGCGGCATTCACAAGTTCTGGGTCCGGTGAGGAAAGTACGACCACGGAGGAGTTCATCGGCGCGCGCTCATTCGGTCTTGACCGGGTGTTGCGCCCATGGACACCCCACAGGCCCGTCACTCGGTCGGAGAAACGGTACCCGTCGGCCACCCCGAAAGCGCAAGCCGGGACAACGTCTTTCGGGTCGGCGTGACAAACCTCAGCTCCCCGGTCCGCTCGGCGGCGAGCGCGGCATGGGGATCCCACCACCCGGCATCGACGATCTCGCGACCGTCGACTCGGACCTCCGCGTTCGGCGGTGCTTCGACCACGAAGAATCGGGTGTCGTAGCGACGGGTCGCGCCCCGGGGCGTCACCCAGCGGCCGAACGGGACGAATCGATCGACCGGCACATGCAAAGCGTGTTCCAGAAGCGCGGGTCCAAACGACGAGCTCGACGAGCTCGCGGCCAACGCGGCCACGGCCGCATGGTGATGCGCCCCGGCCCAAGCCAGGTGCTGGTCCGCCGCGAGCAAGATTCCGGCCTCTTCGAAACACTCGCGCGCGGCGGCAATGGCGCCAAGTCCGTGATCGTCGGGTTCGTGCTCGCGACCATGGCAAGACCACGGCACGAGGGCGTCATGGGGGTCAATGGCACCCCCGGGATACAGGGTCACACCGGCGACGAACCCACTGCGGTTGTTGCGCCGAAGAAGTAGGACCTCGACCGAATCAGCCGACGACGAGCGACGGACGACGAGCACGGTCGCCGAATCCAGCACCGGCACATCAACAGGCTCCACGAACCGGTCAGGGTATCGCTCTTCCGCCAAACTCTCGCCGCGCCGCTGGGCCGACCTTTCGTGCCGGACCGCTCCGTATGACCACAACCACAGACTCTGCCTGTCGGTCGCCCGAGTGGGTTGACTGCTCAGCCCCAGTAGGCATCGGACTCTGCCTGGGGACAACTAGCGTTTGATGATGCCTGTGCCGACCGACCACGACGCCGATCGGGAACCGGTCCTCGGCGTGGCGGCGGAGTGGGCACCCGACGACGCCGACTGGCTGGGCGACGAAGCCTCCCTCGACTTGGCGACGCCGCCGACCACGACAACCGCCGACTTCTTCGACACCCCCGCGTCAATTGCGGCGACCCCTCCTTCGGAGTCGGCTCGCCGCCGTCGACGGGCCAAAAAGAAGGCTGGCCGGACAAAGCGTCGCGCCGCGCAAAAGCGGGCGAAACGCTTGGCCCCTCGACGACGCATCCTGCCCCGCACGGCTATCGGTATCTGCCT
>JAYSTV010000459.1:0-6219 GCA_043719425.1 Acidimicrobiia bacterium
GCCCGCAGCAATGCGTCCTTCACCTGACCCTGCACCGACGGTCCCCCGACATCGTGAGCGAAGGCGAGGAGACGATGGGCGTCGAACGTGTTGGCCCGCTTGGCGATATCGAAGTTGAACGACCAGCCGACCGTGGCGGCAACAGCCGTCACGTGTGCGGTGATCTGTTCGGCCTTCTCCAGGCCACCGAACTTCTTGGCATAGACATCGAGCACCGGGGTTCCCGTCGATGAAGCCGCTGGGTCCAGCTGGAACGGACGCCACACAACCTCAACCGGCTCACCACCCTCAGCCTCGAATTGGGCGACCGCGGTTTCGAACCTGGCCTTGCCAATGGCACACCACGGGCACACGACATCGGAGAAGATCTCGACCTTCATCCGAACGTCACCCAATCACTCAGCGGAATGCCTCGTTCAGCCAGACGATCCGCGGCCCATAGCGGCGGGCCCAATGATTGGCCTGCGTCGAGCAAGGCGAAATTCGGACCACCGGTCGCCCACATGTGGCAGGTGTCCCGATTGGCTTCTTGCCCAGCGCGCATACCTTCACGACGCGCATCGGTATCACCGGCGAGAAGTCCAACGGCACCGTCGCTTGTGGCATGAAAGAACGACCACCGGGCCTGCATCGCGGCCGGAGCCATGGCGTTGAGCAGCGCCACGAAATGGGTGCACGAGCGGGGTCCTCCGAACAACGACTTCACCCGACTACCGAAGCCACGAGCGATCGACGTGCCAACAAGCTGCTGGAACACCGGAAGGATGAGTGGACACTGCTGATGCGGATGGGTGACCATCGCCGTTTCGACCGCGGTGATCTCGAATGTGACTGCGTCGATCACCAGCTCGATGCGCATGTCGTGAAGCGACATCGGTTCGATATCGACAATGCCCCAAAGACCATCGGGGCGAACATCATGCATGCGCCCTACAAGGCGCAGGTGGCGATCATCTTCGACGTAGGCCTCCACGTCGTAGGTGCGCGTATGAAGGAGCTTCTTGCCGGTCACCCTTCGAGACTACGGCGAGCCCGTTCAGTCAAGCGACTTGAACAGCTCCGGAGTGATCGGACAGTCGGCTCGTCGAACGGCTTCGTCGGGCGTGGTGAGCCCGGACGGCCCGACCACGGCATCGAGATGATTCAGTGGAACCAGCTCCAGGTCGTTGTCCCACGGGTCCGCTTCGTCGTCGAGCCGGGTGGCGTAGGCCTCCCACAACCGCCCCGGAAGGACCCGGCCGACTCCGACCACGGCCCACACCGGCACGCCCGCCAAACGGCCAACGGCCGCCGCCGCCCGGCTTCCCGGAACGGCGGTGATACCCGATGGCCCCAGACCGTGCGCTTCGAGCAACACCAGCGATGCTTCGGCGACGGCTGATCCAACGCCGCGCTCATCGACGAGGACAACCTCGGTGCCGTGGCGTTCGAGGCGCGAGACCAGCCGGGCCCCGTCATCGAAGGTGTCCACGGCGAACACGCGAACATCGCCACGCTTCGTCAGGGCCGGCACGATCGTTTCGGGCCAGCCAAGAACGACGACCGACGCATCGACAGGCAGAGCTTCGATCAACGACGCGGTCGTTGTGTCGGCATCGATCTCGCTCGACGCATCCCACGCCTCGGATTCCGGTTCTGCCGAGGAGAGCACGCGGGCGGCCAACCACCAGATCGCCGCCGAATGCGACTGCCGGTCAACAAGACGACGACAGGCCGTGACGAGTGCCGCCGGATCATCACTGAAGGCGGCCAACGCCGCCGCCGACTCGCGCACGATCATGGTGAAACGGTCGTCGGTGGCCCGCGCCACATAGCGGAGTCGTTCAATCGGATGCATGGCTCCCTCGACCCTACCGGCCTGTGCGGCGAACGGAGCCGACGTCGCGCAGTGCCCCGGCTTCGGAACGCCCGGCACGGTGATGCGAATGACCTAGTGCGTTCACAACTGAATGGAGGTACAACATTCCCCATGGCGGGGGACTTGGTCGGACGATACGAACTGCGCGAACTCCTTGGCCGGGGAGCGACCGGCGCGGTGTGGCGAGCGGCCGACCCGAATTGGCCGAACGATCGCAGCCGCGACGTCGCCATCAAGCGACTTTCTGTGCCCGAATCGGAGTCGGATCGACAACGTCTGGGGCGCGAGGCAAACGCGCTCGCCAAGCTCCAACACCCCAACGTGATCACCGTTCGTGAGGTGCTCGACGACGGCGCCGGTATCGCTCTGGTGCTCGATTTGGCCGACGCCGGCACCTTGGCCGAGCGCCTGCGTCGCGACGGGCCGCTCGCGCCCGAGGAGACCGTTCGCCTCCTCGGCCCCATCGCCGACGCGCTCGCCGCCGCCCACCGAGTGGGACTCGTTCACCGCGACGTGAAGCCCGACAACATCTTCCTCACGTCGGCCGGGCACGCACTGCTCGGTGACTTTGGCATCGCCCACGACGCCGCCCAGACACAAATGACCCGCACGGATCTGGCGGTTGGCACGGCCGCCTACCTCGACCCCGAGACCTTGAACGGGGTCGAGCCCGGACCGGCGAGTGACCAGTACGCCTTCGGGGTGACGCTCTACGAAGCACTGACCGGTCGCCTGCCGTTTACCGGTCCCGTGCCGATGGCGGTCGTGCGAGCCGCCGAAGAAGGTCGACGCGCGTCCATCAATCGCCACGTCGTTGCGCCACACCTGGCGGCCGCGGTGGAGCGAGCGTTCGCCCGAAATCCGGCCGACCGATTTGCCTCGATGGACGACGTGACGACCGCCATCACCGGATCCACGGAACATGGCGCGGCCGTCGAGAGCTCGACGCCGCCGCCGGCGATCATCACCCGGACCACAGCGTTTCGTCGACGTTCGCTCTCGCAGGCGATGATCGACGCTCCACCGGTGCGATCGCACCGCCGACGGGCCATCGTCATCGGGGCTACCGCGGCCCTGCTCACGTTCAGCGGCATCGGCGGTCTTGTGCTCCGCGACCGCCGCAGCGGTGAGCTGTCTGACCCTGCTCCAGTCGGGCTCCCCGACTGCAGCCCGGAAACGCAACCGCAATGTGTCCGGTCGTTTACTCGCACGCCGCAAGGCATCGAGGTCACGTTCGGCGATCAGCGGGTCGCCAGCTATCAGGTGGGCGAACGCAACGACGCGCTGCGCGTGGCCAACTGGCTCTGCGGCGAGCGAGCGACCCTTGCCCTCTACCGGCCGCGAAACGGGGCCGTCTACTTCTTCGACTCGTGGCCCGATGGGCAGACGAGTGAACCGATACGAGTGGCGGCCGATCGAACCGGGATCGTGAACGCCACGGTGCTTCTTCCGGCGGATCGAAACGGGGATGGCTGCGCGGACATCGCCCTGCAAACGGCCAAGGCCCGAACCTGGTTCCTTCCGGCCCAACAGACCGAACGTCTCGTCGGACTTCCCGACCTTGCTCCCACGATCGTCGGAGCACCGTCATGAAGACCTCTCGCCGAAGTCGCGCGGCGTGTCTGATCGCGATATTGCTCTCCGGCTGCTCGACCAATGTGACCATCCAGGAGAGCGACGCGCCATCGGTGACCACCCCGAAGACGGGGACGCTGGAGCCCGTTGCGCTCGACCTCATGGGCGTGCGAGGGGGGCCAGCCACAGTGGCCCCAACACCCGTCGCGCCAACCTCCACCATCGCTTTGGCCGTGACCCTGCCCGAACAGACGACAGTGCCGACCACTCTGGCCCCCGCGTTGGTCCCGCCCACTCCGGCCACCACGGTGCCGCCGACCAAACCCGCGGTCGTGGTTCCGACCGAGGTCCGCGCACCGGCCCTCCCGCCGCCGACTCCCGCCCCTACCGGTCCACCGCGACCGAAAGCCACTGCGGCACCCACGCCGGCCCTCACACCGGCGCCGACGCGGCCGCCGGCCGTGGTCCCCACGGTCCCCGCGCCGCCGACCACGTTGGCGACGACCACCGCTGCTCCACCAGCCACGGTGACGCCAACCGCGACGCTGGCGATCGCCAACTCACCGTGCCGATCACGCCAACTCGGCGAGCAACGCGTAACCCGCGCCGGGCTCGTCATCATATGCACACGTACGAAAAAGCAATTGCGCTGGCTCGTCGTGACCACGACACCTTCGACCACGATCCTGAGCACCAAGCCGGGGATCGCTCCCGGGTTTGACGGAACGACAATCCGTATTGGCTTGCTCACCACCACGTCGAACCCGATCTGGGGTCCGATCGGGCGAGCGATCACTGCCGGCATCGACGCGCGCGTCGACTCGATCAATCGGCGGGGCGGCATCGGTGGCCAGTATCGAGTCGTTGTAGTGAAATCCGAAACGAACTACGACCCCGCCGAAACCGTCGCGCAGATTCAGGCCACCAAGGCAGGCGTGGCGGCCTACGTCAGCTTGCTCGGCACGCCGTCGACCGAGGCGGCCGAACCGTTGCTGCGCAACGAGAGCATCATCGCCAGCCCGGCCTCGCAAGAAGCCCGGTGGGCGAACGCCCCCAGCCTCCTGCCCGTGTTCAATAGCTATCAAGTACAGGCCATCAACGGCATTGCCTACTTCGCCGAGCAATTCGCGCTCAGTAACCCCACGAACCCCAGCGTGAAGCCGGTGGTGTGCGGTGTCTCGGTGGCGACCAGCTTCGGTGAAGCCGGTAGCGAGGGCATCCGCGCGGCGGCGACATCGTTGCCGATCACCCTCGGTCCGATCGTCGCCGTTGGACCGACCGAGAACTCCTTCGCGTCGGCCGTAGGAGCGCTCAAGGGAGCTGGATGTCAGGCCACGTTCCTCACGGTCGGGCCGGCGCAAACGCTCGGGCTCGTGCTGACCGGACGGCAGCTCGCCTTCATCAACCGCTGGATCATCATGGGCGCGTCGTTCAGCGACCGCATCGTGACTCCGCAAACCGGCCCCCTTTTCGAGCAGGGCGCGTGGGTCGTGGGCGACGGCACCCAGTGGGGCGATGAGACCGTCCCCGGCATGGCGCAGATGAAGGCCGACCTCCTTGCTTCCGACAATCGCTTTTGGACCGAGAATCCCGACGTTGGTTTGTCCTACGGCTGGGCGCAGGCCCGGACCATCGAGCAACTGCTCGAGACGGCGGTGAAGCGCAACGACCTCAGCCGAGCGGGACTGCTCGCCGCGTCGAAGTCCATGGGTCCCGTTGACCTCGGCGGCATCGGATCAGCGATCGACTACTCCCAACCGGTGCGGCTGGCCAACGCCCGGACGACGATCTTCAACGTGGACAATTCGTACCGCAATGCGATCCGTGTGCTGGTCCGTGACTACGGGTCGCCGGCCGCCGCGGCCTATCGCCGCTGACCTCAGTCTGCGTTTGCGCGCCGCGTCAGCCTCGGGCAGCTGCGTAGGCGGCCCTGATGGCGCTGGCGTTGACCGAGGGATCGGGGACCGTGACCTCGCCGCCGCCAACTCGCCACGTCGACCGGAGCGCGGTCAGGGCATGATCGCCATCGACGCCGGTTGTCGTCGCCGTCCACATCACGGCCGCCTGGAGCGCAGCACCAACGGCCACATGCTCGTCGGCCGTGGGCACCGTCACCTCACGCTCGGCCAGGTCGGCGACCACGCGGCGAAACGCCGCCGATCGAGAGCCGCCACCGATGAGCAGCAATCGCCCATCGGTACGAACGCCGGCGGCACGAAGCGCGTCGAGTCCGTCGAGCAGTCCGCAGACCACTCCTTCAACGGCGGCTCGAGCAAAGGCGGCGCGTGACACGTCGGAACGAATGCCGGTCAGGGTGCCGGTGGCGTGGGGTCGATTCGGGGTTCGCTCACCGTCGAGGTAGGGAACGAGCACGAGGCCATCGGCCCCGGCGGGCGCTTCGAGCACCAGCGCCTCGAACCCGTTATGGTCCACGCCGAGCAGCCGCGCCGCCGCATCGGTCACCTTCATGGCGTTCAGCGTGCAGACCAACGGAAGGAACCTTCCGGTGGCATCGGCGAAACCGGCGACGGCACCGGAGGCATCGGCGGTAGGTGTGTCGGACACCGCATAGACCGTGCCGGACGTTCCGAGACTGATCACCACGTCGCCCGGGGCGAGGCCAAGCCCGAGGGCGGCACCCATGTTGTCGCCGGTGCCGGCGCCAACGAGAACTGTGGTGGCCAGGCCGAGGGAATGAGCGGCCTGGTCGGTCAACGGTCCCACGGCGTCGAACGGGGCGATCACGAGCGGCAGCGCCCCAGACCAGTCGCGATCCGCGTCGACGT
>JAYSTV010000460.1:0-6206 GCA_043719425.1 Acidimicrobiia bacterium
GATGTCGACATCCACTTCGATGCGTCGGTGGCTGGCGCCACTGACGACCTCGGCGCAACGATCAACTACGCCGTACCAGTGGCTGCCATTGAGCGGGTCATCCGCGATGAGGGTCATGTGTTGCTGGAGCGGGTGGCCACGCGGATCGCCGAGGAATTGCTCACCAATCCGAAAGCACTGCTGGTCGAGGTGTGCGTGCGCAAGCTCAATCCACCATTGCCGTCTGACCTGGGTTCGACGGCGCTGCGAATGAGGCGTAACCGTTCGCAGCTCAGTCCGCAGGAACGTCCTCGTACGCGTGCTTACGTTGCGCTCGGATCGAACTTGGGTGATCGTCGTGGTGCGTTGCGGTTCGCCATCGAGGGTTTTCCTGATGTTGTTGCGGTGTCCGAGGTCTACGAGACCGACCCGGTTGGCGGTCCGGAGGGTCAGGGTGCGTATCTCAATTTGGTGGTCGCGCTGGACACGTTTCTCGATCCGTTCGCTCTTCTCGCTCGCTGTCACGCCTTGGAAGCGGAATCGGGCCGGGTGCGTTCGGTGCGCAATGCTCCGCGCACCCTCGATGCCGATGTGTTGCTCTACGGCGATGTACGGATCGACTCCGACGAGCTGACCATTCCCCATCCGCGCATGTGGGAGCGCCGCTTCGTCATGGCTCCGTTGGCCGATGTGGCTCCTGAGCATGTCGCCGCCGACTGGAATGAACGCCTCCCGGCCGGTGGAGTGTGGCGCGTGGATCCGTTGGACCTACGGCCCTGATCCTTCACCTCTGGATGTCGGCCTCCACCTTGCGTACATGGGCCGGATAGTGGGCGCGCCCATACTGGACGTCGTGGCGCAGCACGATGTTGAGCAACTCCTCGTGCTGCTCGGTGACGCGCCACGGCAGGGCGATATAGAGGGGAAGATCGAAGGCGCGCAGACGATCAAGGTTCGAGTAGACGTGTTTTTGGTAGTGGTACCGGTCCGCCCATTCCCATCCCAACGGAGCGAACCCCGTTCCCGGGTCCAAGATCATCAGCTCTCGGATGCCGTAGCGGGTGGCGGTAGCCAACTTCGCTGCGAACCATTCGATCATCGTCTCGATCGCGTCACCTTTGACATGTTCGAGGTGCAGCGGGTCGTCGCCCAGCATGAACGGCAAGACCACGTTCACCTGACGTTCCGCAGCAAGTTCCCACATGGCTGGCGTGCGCATGGCATCGGCCGCGTTCATCACCGTCGCGCCCGCATCGAGGGCGCTTCGCATCACGTCGGGGTTCCACGTGTCGACGGACAGCGACACATCCAATGCCGCGAGTGGTCCGATGAGCGGGGCCAGTCGTGCCCATTCCACCTCCGCCGTCACCTGGGTGGCCATGAACGTGGAGCCCTGGCCTCCGAGGTCAATCGCGTTCGCGCCGTCGGCCAGCAGCTGACGAGCCCGGGCGACAGCACTGTCGACGTCGGCCACGAGCGAGTCGGCGTTCAGCGAGTCGGGGGAGGCGTTGCATACGCCGAAGATGTCCACGCTGGGAGGGTAGCGGGGTGACGGAGATCCGCACGTTCGCGCTCGATGTCGAGCTCGTGGCTGAAGCGATTCGCCAGAAGGGTACTGCCACCGTGTCGGTTTGTATCCCGTGCCGGAATGAAGCGGCCACGATCGGCTCCATCGTCGGGCAGATCAGAAGCACGCTTATGGATGTGCGTCTTCCTCTGGTCGATGAGCTGATCGTCATGGACGACGGTTCGACCGATGCCACATCAGCGGTCGCCGGGGCAGCCGGCGCACGGGTCGTGTCGGTGGCCGGCGTCCTGCCCGAATCGGGCGCTGCATCCGGTAAGGGCAATGCATTGTGGGCGTCGGTGGCCGCCTGTCGAGGCGACATCGTGGTCTGGTGCGACGGGGATCTGCTCTCGTTCACGCCGGACTATGTCCGCCGACTGGTTGCGCCCTTCCTGCTTGACTCGACGGTGATGTTTGTGAAGGGCTTCTACGAGCGGCTGCTCGACGAGGTCGGCGAAGGGGGCGGCCGAACCACCGAGTTGGTGGCCCGGCCGCTGCTGGCGTTGCTGTTTCCCGAGCTGGCTTCAGTGCGTCAACCGCTCGGAGGCGAGTATGCCGCTCGCCGCAGCATCCTCGAACGTGTCCCGTTTGCTCAGGGGTACGGCGTCGAGATTGGGTTGCTGGTCGACATCGCTGCCACTGCCGGTATCGCGTCGATGGTCCAAGTCGATCTGGGCGTTCGCCGGCATCGGCATCGATCGCTGCGAGAGCTCAGCGCACAGAGCGTCGAGATCATGCACGCAATGCTTTTGCGCGCCGGGATCGCCGAACTTTTGAGCCCACCGCAGAGGTTCCCCGAGCTCGGTTGGAACGCTGCTCTCGACGGGCAAGTATCCGGGTTGCCCGTTCTTCTGGACGAACACCCTCCGTTGGTTTCGGTGTCTAGTTACCGCGAGCTGCGTTCGAGCAGTGGATGATCGAAGAGCCGTGAACCCGCTGCGATCGGTCGGCAATTCCGGCGGAGTCGTTCGGGTTCACGGTGTAGACGGCCGGTTCGCGGAGACGGCGCGCGGTCGAGTACTTCGCCGCCATTGTTCCGGAGTTCCCTGACGGTCACTGTCCCCATGGAACCCCCATGTCACGCGTGATACAGGGGGGAAGGTTGGCGAGGATGTCGCCGAGTTGGGCGCGTAGTTCCGTGAGCCTCGCTGCGAGAGAAGACAAGCCTTTGCCGTGAGTCGCAAGGTACGTGAATCAACGGCTTCCCCGCGGCGACCTCGTCGCTGGACGAAGACGAGGAGATCCGATGACTGCATCGAAGAAGAGCGCTGACCGGACTCGGGGAACGTTCGATCCGTCTCCGAAGGTCCAGGGTCCGGCGTCGTACTTTCCGTCGATCGAGAAGACCTACGGTCAGCCGATCGGCCATTGGCAGCAGCTGATCCGCAGTAGCGGGATCGCGAAACACGGAGAACTGGTCACCTGGCTGAAGACGGAACACGCACTCGGTCACGGACATGCCAACGCGCTTGTGGCTCATACCCTCGCTGAAGACAAGCGCACCTGAAGGGCTGGATCGGGCTTGGCAGCGGCTGGCGACGGGCATCCTGGAACCGGAGCCGGTTGGCGGTGCCGTGGGAAAGGTCGCGGCAAGCGCCAATCAGCTTGCAGCCTTCCAGTTCGGGTCTCGGCCGGTGAACGCGATGAGACGTGTCGCTGCATCGGCTCCTCCGGGCGCATCGACTTTGGGACCGTAGTGACCGCTGTTTCGGAGCAGTTCGTCGATGACCTGCATGCCCTCGACCATTTGCAAGCTCATGACTGGGTCGAGGCGGACATGTTGCCCAGTAGAGCGCGCGAGGTCCCAGGTGTGGACGAGGATGTCGCCGGTCACGAGTCGGTCGATCGCCGTTTCGACGCTTAGCATTCCCGGCGGCCCAACGTCGAACACGGTGGCAGCGATGGCTGGGTCGTTCAGGAGGGCGCTGAGGCGGTCGGCCAGTTCGTTCCACGCTCGTACTGGATCGACCGCCACGCTGGTGCTGATCTCGATCGGCTGACCGCAGCGACCGATTACTGACGGCACCCAGGCGACGAGATGGCCAATGACATCGCGTGCCGTCCAGCCGTCGCAAGGGGCGGGATCGTCCCAACGCTCGACTGGTACGGCGGCGGCGACGTCGCCGAAAGTGCCGGCGATTCGACGGAACCGTTCAACAGCTATTCCGGCTTGGCCGAGGAGTTCATCGAGGCGATCCATCGTCTCTTGCATTCCTGCTTCCATGCCTGACTGGACGTGACCGTCACGGTTCTCACGTGTGGCGTGACGCACGAGCGTTTGCAGGGTCGTCACTCCGTCGGCCTCGCGAAGGGTCATGATGTTGAGTGACTCGGCGTCGGGGAATCCTTCGAACACTTCGGTGGAGACGATGCGTTCGTCGGTGACGATCTCGCGGTAGGTGCCGTGCCACGCGAACTCGGTTCCGGTGGAGTCCTCAGCTCGGTAGCGCCATGAGCCACCCGGTCGAAAGTCGATTTCGCAGGCGACGAGTGGGCACCACGTTGGTCCCCACCAACGCAAAAGATGTCGGGGCGTCGTGAGGGTGTCCCAGACGAGGGAACGAGGGGCGTCGAAGGAACGGGTGATGAGGATTTCGGTGTCGGTTGGGAGATGCACGGTGGCGGACTGCGGGCGTGTCGGCATGGCGGCTCTTTCAGGGTTGGCGTTGGAGTTCGTCGAGGTAGGTGTCAAGGCGGTCGTAGTGCTCGTTGATCGCGACGGTGAGGTGTTGCAGCCAATGATGCAGAGGAGCAAGTGCTTGGGCGTCGATTCGGTAGTTGCGGTGGCGGCCGTGCGCCCGGCACCGCACGAGGCCAACATCACGAAGAACACGGAGATGTTTGGACACGATCGGTTGGGAAAGCTGGAGGCGTTCGACGAGCTCGCCGACAGTCGCCTCGCCGCTGGCGAGTTCGTCGAGGAGACTGCGCCGACTCGCGTCCCCCACGGCATTGAACACATCGCTTGTCGCAGCTGCTCTTGCCATGCTTCGAGGGTACATAACCATATCGGCATATGTCAAGGACGGCGTTGCAAGGGCACATCGGAGCGAGCAAGCGTCAACCTGTTCGAATCGGTACGGTCGCCGGTCCGGGCGCCACTGTCAGCACGCCGTCGTGCTCGCTCTTCGGCCGCAAGGCCGTCCTCCTTCGGAGCATTACGACGTGCGCATAGCATAAGTTCGCGACGGGGTCATGCCGATCGCTTGCGTGTCTTGGGTGTTCTCGTTCGCTGACAATTTCGCGGTACGCCATGGTCCTTTTCGCCAAATGGGTTCCGTCTTGCAAATCCCGATCGTGGACTCGGCCATGGCGTTCACGCTGACCACATCCGAGGTCGTAACGGGCGTCGATGGTGTTCAGCGCGACGATCCCGGTCGTGAGAGCGACTGCGCATTCGTGTGACGAGATCGCTCGGCGCACACGTTCGGGGGCGAGTCGAAGGAGACGGAAGTTGGAGTCGATTCAGTAGTCGCGCATTGACGGCGACGAGGAAACTGGAGCCGGACATTGAGAGTGCGGCGATTTCCGGGCGCAGCATGAGGTTGAAGGCCGGGACGAATACGCCGGCTGCGCAGTTTTGGCAGATAGCAATTCACTTCTTCACGACCGTGCCGCTGAGACCCGAATTACATTGCATCAATTTGGGGCATGATTTCCTCCTTTAGCCGCTTCAGGTCGTCGAGCGTTTTGGAAACAGGAACGTCGGTGAAGGGCGGCCACAGCAGCGGCATTGTCATCCCGGCTTCGGCGTACCGCTTGAGGTTGTCGGCGATCTGCTCTGCTGTTCCGATCAGTAAATTGCTGAGCTTGCGGTTTGGCGTCTGATCGGACTTCTCTTCCGTGATCACGAACCAGATCATGCTGCACATGTCGAAGCCGTCGTCGAGTGATCGGTCGCTGCCGAGATCGACGAGTTCACGTTGGATTTCGCCGCGCCACCTGGCGATCTCCTCGGGGGTGTCCTGAATCCCGATCCATCCTGCCAGTCCATACTTGGCGATCCGACTGGCCGAACGCTTCGGGTCTTTGAGACCGCTGAAGTAGATCGGAGGGTGCGGGCTCTGTAGCGGTTTTGCGCCAAACCCGCATCGTTCGAAGTCGGCGAACTCGCCGTGATATTCGAACAAATCGTTGGTCCAGATACCCTGCATAATTTCGATGGTCTCTCGCACATGCTTGTGGCGTTTGGGGAAGATATGGGCCGCGCTGGCGGCGGCAAACTCCTCCGGCATCCAGCCGGACCCAACGCCGACATTCACTCGGCCGTTGGAGAGATGATCGATCGTGGCGATCTCGCCGGCGAGCACGCCCGGCGCACGGTACGGCGTGTCGATGATGCTCATCCCGATCCGCACCTTTTTCGTCTTTGCCGCAAGCCACGGGATGAGTGGCATGCCGTGGAGCCACTCGCCTCGTGCTGACACCGGCATTTGCAGCGGGAACTGCTCCATCATGCCGAACGGATACTTCATTTCTCCGCGGTCCGATGCTTCGGGAACGACGACCCGATCGAGCGTCCAGACCGAATCGAAGTCGAGTTCTTCGGCGAGGTTGGTCAGATCCTCGAGTTCCTTCACGGTGACCTTGTCACGAAAGTTCGGTAGGTACAGAGCAAGCTTCATGAGATGTATATCCTCCTCAGTTGGTGTGGCGGGGC
>JAYSTV010000047.1:0-1804 GCA_043719425.1 Acidimicrobiia bacterium
GACGGCTCCTGACCGGTGAGCATGCGGAACAGCGTGGTCTTACCGGCACCGTTCGGCCCGATCACGCCGACGATGCCAGCCTTGGGTAACGAGAACGAGAGGTCTTCGACCAGGAGCCGATCGCCAAAGCCCTTCGACAGATGTTCCACTTCGATGACTTGATCGCCCAGCCGCTTACCCGCTGGAATCATGATCTCAAGACGGTTGTCTTCGCCGCGGTTCGCTTCGGCTTCGGTCTGCAGCTTGTCGTACGCAGTGAGGCGAGCCTTGCCTTTCGACTGGCGGGCCTTGGGCGACATGCGCACCCATTCCAGTTCCTGCTGCAGGGTGCGCTGGCGAGCCGACTGCGTCTTTTCTTCCTGCGCCAAACGAGCCTGCTTCTGCTCCAGCCAGCTGGAGTAGTTGCCTTCGAACGGAAATCCCTTGCCCTTGTCGAGTTCGAGGATCCACTGGGCAACGTTGTCGAGGAAGTAGCGATCGTGCGTGATGGCGATGACCGCGCCGGGGTACTCCTGCAGATAGCGCTCGAGCCACGCCACCGACTCGGCATCGAGGTGGTTGGTGGGCTCGTCGAGCAGCAACAGATCGGGGCGCGACAGCAGTAGACGGCACAACGCGACACGACGGCGCTCGCCGCCCGAGAGCGTGGTGACATCAGCGTCACCGGGTGGGCAGCGAAGCGCGTCCATGGCGATCTCGACGTTGCGTTCGAGGTTCCACGCATCGGTGGCGGCGATCTTGTCTTCAAGCTCTGCCTGCAACACGCCGATCTTGTCGTAGTCGGCATCGGGGTCGGCCCACATGGCCATCACCTCGTTGTAGCGAGTGATGATGCCGTGGACTTCGCCGACGCCCTCCATCACGTTGCCCATGACGTCCTTGGCCGGATCAAGCTGCGGCTCTTGCGCCAAATGACCAACGGTGAACCCCTGGGTGAGACGCGCCTCGCCGGTGAAGCCGTCATCGAGCCCGGCCATGATCTTGAGCAAGCTCGACTTACCGGCACCGTTGCTGCCGAGCACGCCGATTTTGGCGCCCGGATAGAACGACAGCGAGATGTTCTCCAGCACCGTGCGATCGGGCGGGTAGAAGCGAGCGAGCTTGTAACAGGTGTAAATGTATTGAGCGGCCATGTCGGCCGACAGGCTACGCGAAATGTGTCGAGCACCGATGGTGCGAACCAACTTCGCCGGAAGAGAGCTTGGCCGTCGAAGCTGTTTGCCTCGGAATTGCCACCTGCTCGATCTCCACCTTTGTTGAGAACGTGAGGGCAGCGAAAGCGCCTGTGCGAATCACCCATAATTCGGCTATTCGCAATCGCTGCCCGGGAGTTACCTCATGAAGAGGTACTTACCACTGCCTGAACATGTCGTTCCACCCTCATGGAGTTGAACGGGCCGGACCCCGTCGAATGCGAGAGTACGAGTTGGCTCTGGTGGGGTCAAGTCAATCGGTAAGAGTTTAACAAGTTACGGCACGGACGCAGCGCGGGGAAGGGGCGTGAGGGCACCGTCGTTGAGCATGTTGCGGATCTCGATGGCGGAAATCGGCTTGGCGATGAAGTATCCCTGCACCGCCTCGCAGTTCAGGAGTGCCAGTCGGTCGAGCACCTCTTGGCTCTCCACTCCTTCGGCCACGGTGCCGATGCCGAGGTTAGCGGCGAGATCGATGATGGACCGCACGATGCTTTCGTCCTTGGGGGAATGAAGCATGCCGAAGACAAACGTCTTGTCAATCTTCACCCGGTCGATTGGAAGGTTGCGGAGGTTGGCGAGGGAGCTAAAACCGGTGCCGAAGTCATCGA
>JAYSTV010000461.1:0-6205 GCA_043719425.1 Acidimicrobiia bacterium
TTCGACAATTGCTGAAGTAGCCGACCCCAACTGAGATCGATCGCAGCGTTCACCTGACGGCCAATATCGACCCAAAGTACAGGAACTAGTGCTCCCGAATACCCCCGAAAAGCACCAAAATATTCTTTGGTTCCCCGCATTATCAGGGGAACAACTTCGCGGTAATATGCCCACTCACCCCATACCGTGGCCGACCAGGACAGCACTTCACGATGCAACGAATCGCTCTCTTTGTCACTCAGTACTACGCATCCGGTTGCGAGCATTCGAGCCGATTGCGTGGCGAACCACTGCGCAACAAAGTCATCGGTCTGGTCGTCGATCACAGCAACCACTCCCTCATCAGCGACGGCACACCTCTGCCGAGCCGCTCCGGATGGCCGGATTGAACACAATCCACAATGGCACCGAGCTTGCTCAGCAAAATGCCGACGCTGAATGCTGCATACTCAAACCCAGCCGGCAATTGATCGACAAGAACAACAAAGGAGTCCGCACACGGCTCTTCCTGCTTGGGAGCGTAGACGTATGCCGTGACCCCTTCTCCGATATAGAAGATCGGAAGGAAAGCCTCTCCCATCATCCGTGCAATTCCTTCGAGCTCCTGAAACGACTGCCGGAGGGTAAGGGCACCTTCAAAGTCGACAAACGAGAACCCGTGGCGTTGCCCGATCGACCGAAAATCCCTTTCGAACAACATCCTGGCGCTAGCGGGTAACTGCCGGCCGAACTTCTCCAGCTCGGCGATCACAGGTCCCACATTACGAGTTCCTACCGGTACAGCACTTTCACTATACACCGCCAGAAGACTATTGAGCGACCGTTCAATACTCTCTTCGAAGCCTGGCCAATCGAACGGATGGGACGAGTCGAGTAGAATCATATTTAGGAGTCGCAGAGGGAGAACGTCGGCAGCACGTTCTGTGCCACAACCAGGAAGCTCCCGATTTTCGGATCATTTCCAGTTTCCAACGGAATATCATCTCCCGGATCAAATAACTCTTGATATGTTGTGTCGATCTTGCAATCAGAATTTCTATAGAAGAGGCCAAGTTTCGAGCCAAAGCTTCGATTCTGCGATGCAGGAATCAATTGTAGCCACTCATCTCGAACGCCCTGTGATGCGCTCAAGAACGAATCTTCACCGCCGCCCGTCGTGCTCGCAAACGGATACTCGTCACAATCCTGCTTTTCATTCGAAGGTCCGGGTGGCCTGGGCGTCGGACACCTCGGCTGAGCACGAGCCGTCCTCATCCATCCTCTCGGTTTGGGTTTCGAGTACTGGAGTCCTTCGAACGCGAACCACTTTCCGAACAACGACGGGCTGCTCGACGCGTTGCTCAGGTCCCATAGGCTTCGTCCCCGAACGACCATCGCGTCCCGAATGTGATCGGTCTGCTTTTGAACGTCAGTGCCAGAGAGAATCACCGCGTATCGAATAGCGCAAACCTGTGAACGAATCACCGGAGCGCCTTGGAGAATGGGGATGAGGCCAAGCACAGCCTTGGCGAGGCAGATCCCGACAATCGGATTTACCTTCGCTGGCTCCTTTTGGGTCTCCTCCTGGCGCCGAACATCGGTGCGTACATCCGGCAAGACGACTACCCCTCCCCCGGTCGGTGGCTGTCTCGTGCCGGGCACGAATACGACCTCGCCGATGCGAGCATCGGACCAGATCTCGTCTGGGTCGATGTTTGAACCGCATGGTCGGAGCGAGACTCCGGCGCCGACGCTTCCGGATGAGGTCATGCAGTAAGGAGTACCGCGGACCTCCGTCCAGAGCGGGAAGTACTGAAGCAGGTTCGGGTAGTTGACTCCGTCGGTCGTTGGGTTGATGTCAGACCAAGCTTGAGATCGAGCCCCGTTGCAAGGCTGGTATTCAAGGGTGTCACTTGTCGAAACACCAAGGCACGGAGGGTTAGCCGTCGATTCGAGCTTCTGAAGGAGAAGGCCGTAGCCAGCAGCTGCGGAACGACGATGTCACACGTCGGCGCGTTGTAGGCGAGGCTCTGGGTGGCCACTGACACGCAGGCGCCGGTGGTTCCGAAGTCGATTGTGCTTGCGTACGGGACCTCAAACGCTGTGCCGCTTCGGCCGGAGGTGACCGTCGGCGGAGAGCCAGGCGGTTTTGGGCCGTCGGGTTGTGGCTTCCCTCGCAAGTTGTTCGGTATCGGTGTTCCGTCCGGGTAGAACTGTTCGAGTCCCGGGTACGGACCCTGTGTCACCGGGTCGAGATAAATGATGATCCCAGCGCAGGTATACCTTCCGTCAATCAGGGCATTGGCGAGCGGGTCAGCACCCGTAATCGCTCGAATCTCATCAGGCCCGGGAACGCACGCCGGAGTCGTGAAGACGGGCCCGCGGAATATTAGGTCGAGCCCCGTACCCAACGGCACGGGCTTCCCATCGAGCTGAGTGCGATATGTCGCACCGATGTTTCGGATTTCATTCTCCAACAAAGAAGGCCCACTGAACTCCTGATCGGGCTGGAGCGTCATCCCAGCAAACGATAGATAGTCACCCGGTCGGTTGGGTGCACCCGAAACGCGGATACGGAACTTATCGACCGTCGCGACATTGTCGATGTTTACCGGGTAATAGCGAGGGTTTCTCTGGCAACTTGAGAGAATGGCGAGCCCGTTCTGATCAAACTGCGTACAGTTTTCAAAGACATATTGGATATTCTCCATCTGCAAAACCGGAGCAGGGAGCGATCTCACCACAAGCGGTTTTGCCGTCACGGTTCGGTTTCCCCGAAGTAGCCGGACTTGATACGTGCCTGGTGGTGGCGCCGTAAACGTGACCGAGCTGGCCGCAGCCTTCGTTGCACAGATTGTGCAGTCGTCCGAAGCGCCGACGTAGTCAAGCCGGAACTGGTCGCCCGGCTGCAAGCGATTGGCATCATCGACTCCGACCAGGACCCGGTAGCCGGTGTAGAAATCGTCCGGCGAAGTCACCGTCACAACCGGCGGAACCGGCACCACGAACGGTGCCGACGCCAAGACCGCGCCAGATCGCACCAGGCTCGCGGAGTACGAACCAGCTGGGGGCGCCTGCGCGGCGAAGTTTGGTTTCGCAAGGTAGTCCTGCACAACGGCGTTGGCGGTTGTCCGGAACTGGAGCCGGTCGCCGTCAAGAACACTCGCCGCGCTGACAACGAAGGGCTCTCCGGGAAATAGTCCTGGCGGCACTGCCAGCGAAACCGCCGGAACGATCGTGGTTGTCGTCGTGGTTGTGGTCGTCGTCGGGGTCACCGTCGTGGTCGGGACAACAGTTGTGGTCGTGCTTGTCGTTGTCGTGGTGGGCGGGCGCGTCGTGGTTGTCGTCGCCGGCGGAGTGGTCGTTGTCGTCGTTGGAAGATTCAAACAACCGGAGCGCTGGAGCGCCTCGATGACCGACGGCTGCAATGCCGCAGCGAACTTCTGGCCACCGGCCACACTCATGTGGGTGCCGTCGACCAGATCGGTCGACCGGTTGAATCCGGCGCTCAAGAGACGTTGGAACGTCGGTGCGTAGATCACACGGTCGTTCGGATCGGCCGCACCAAGCTGACTCGCCTTGGCGTTCAGTTCCGTCTTCCGCTGGTTTGGGTCACCAGAGGTGTTCGTACCTGACGGAGGAACATCGCCGATGACGATCACAGCGTTCGGAGCGAGAACTCGAAGCTTGGCCACCAGCCCCTCGAGGCGCAGTGCAGCAAGATTCGCGGCGAGCACACCGTTCGGGTTGGCGGCCTCCTGCGCAGGGTTGGTCACCGCTCGGTCACCGGCGGCAAGGTCGTTGGTTCCGATCGTCAGCACGATGATGTTGGGATCAAGCCCGGGAAGCCAGTTCCCAACGATTTCGGAAAGGTTCGAGGGTGTTCCGAGGTAGTTCACCCCGATATCGGGACCAATGGTGTACCCGCCGAATCCCGCGTGGTCGGGATCTCCACCCAGCCCGACCGCAGAACTGTTTGGCCCAACGAAGTCGAGCGAGTAGCCGAGCGCGCTGAGCGACCTGAACAGGTGGCCCCGGTACGAGTCTTCGGAGGCGTTGGGTGCGCCCATGAGTCCGAAGGTTAGCGAGTCTCCGAGGGGCATCACCCGGATCTTGGAACCGCAAGCTCCGCTGACCGTCGGCACGGTCGTCGTTGGCCCCGCAATCGTTGTGGTGGTCACCACCGTTCCGGTAACGAAGGACACATCGTTGAATCCAATCTGGACGCCCGTGCTGGCCGGGCGCACGTAGATCGCGTTGAACGGCGCGTTCGAAGGGTTGAGGCTCGCCCACGGGACCAGAACCTCGCGCAGACCCGAAGCATCGGCGGCTGGAAGTGTGAACGGCACGGTCGGCCGTGCTGTTCCGCCGTTATAGAGCTGCGCTTCCCAACCCGGCGCGCTTGTTTGCACCCGGAAGCGCAACGATCCGGCGGTGACCGTTCGCGCCGTGGTGCTGGAGAACACCAACCATGAGCCGGTCCCGGTCATTGGAAAGGTCAGTAGGCCCGAGGCGACGGTTCCGGCTACTGATCCACCCGCCGACCAACCAGCTCCGAAGGCGCCGCCAGCGAAAACGGAGCCGCTCGCTGCTGGAGGAATCGTCGTGTTACTCGTTGTGGTCGTGGCCATGCCGATAGTCGTGCTCGGCGGTGTCGGCGCGCCGGCCAGTTCGATTTGGTCGAGGAAGATCGTCGGTCGAGAGATGCTGTCCGAAACAAACCAGAATGACCGCTCCGGCATTGCATCAAACGCCGACGGTGTACCGAGAAGGTCATTCATCGAGATCGAAACTTGCACCCACGAATTCACCCCAATATTGGGAAAATCCTGAGGTTTGCCGACATCAATACTTCCATTTCGCTTAGCGATGACCCGAAAGCCATTTGACCCGACAGCACCACCGTTGACCCACAGCCGGAGCGTCGAGTAGTCCTGAAGCCGCACCCCGTCGGCGATGTTGACGAATATTCCGCCGTAGGCGTCTGGTTTCGTCGAGATCGACTTCGTTCCTACCTTCACGGGCGTCGTGTTAGCGACGTTGTTTGTTCCGTTCCACGGATTCGGAGCGAACCCGGTCCCAAACACATCGTCGTAGATGACCTTGACCCCTGCCGACGAAGGCTGCAGCGTCGTGGTCGGAGCAACCGTTGTCGGCGATGATGTCGTGGTCGTCACGTTTGGACCCGGAGCGAGAAGCTCCACGGTCTTGAGCCGAAGTTCCACAGGCGTCCCGGCCGGCCGCAGGTATATCGCGCTGAACGCCGAACCATTCGGGTTCATCTGCGCCCACGGAATGGAGACTTGCCGAAAGCCGTCTGTGCCTGCCGAGGGGAACTGCACCGGAACGCTCACCAGGCCGGTATTGGTATCCCAGGCCTGAACTTCCCACGAAGAAAGAGTTGTCTGGACAGTGATCCGGAGGGACCCAAAGTTCCCAAGTTGCGGCGTGGCGTTCGTCAGAACCGTCCACGATCCAGCGCCGGCCAGCGGAAAGACCAGCAGTCCACTTGCGATCGTCGGGGTCACTGAGCCGTTCGCCATCCATCCCGACCCGAACGCTCCATTGGCAAATGGTTGACTGGTCGCAATTTGCGGAACGGTCGTTGTTGTCGCTCCGACCGCGGTGGTTGTCACTGCTGCTGTTGTTGTGGTGGCTGTGCTCGTCGAAACAAGCTCGATCTGGTCCAGATAGATCGTCGGCCTTGAGACACTGTCCGAAACGAACCACAATGATCGACCGGCAAACGTATCGAATGTTGTCGGAGAGCCGAGGAGGGCACTCAGTTGAATAGTCACCAGTGCCCACGTGTTCGCCGGGACATCCTGAATGACCTGAACCGAGCCAACGTCAACATTCGAATTCTTCTTGGGAACCACCCGGAAACCAGTCGATCCGCTCGCGCCGCCGTGCACCCAGAACCGCAACGACGTATACGACGAGATCGGAACACCGTCGGCGATATCAATGAAGATGCCACCATAGGCATCTGGTTTCGTGGATATGGATTTCGTTCCCGTCTGCACCGGTGATGTGTTCACAACATTGTTCGTCCCATTCCATTGGTTATACGAGAACCCAACGGCGAACGCGTCGTCGTAAATCACGCGCACGGATCCAGAATTCTGCGCCGGAGAACTCGACTGCACGGCCACCGCGCCGATCAGTCCGAAGATCACGACGAACACTGCCGACGGCATGGCCGGATGTATTCGCTCAAGCAAAC
>JAYSTV010000462.1:0-2565 GCA_043719425.1 Acidimicrobiia bacterium
CCAGGCCCCATCGGTGAAGGGACTGCGGCTCCCTGGTGGGGCCGACCTCACCCGCAGCCGCATCGATCAGCTCACCGAGTTCGTCAAGCGCCTCGGAGCGAAGGGTCTGGCCTGGTTCAAGGTCAAGTCGGTGGGCGACGCGCCGGAAGTCGATGGACCGGTGGCCAAGTTCATGTCGCCTGATGAGTTGCGCAACGTGCTCACGACGATGTCGGCCAAACCGGGCGACCTGCTGTTCTTCCAAGCGGGAGAGAAGGACCCGGTCCGTACGGTGCTCGGCGCGCTCCGTCTCGAGTTGGGCAAGCCTCCGATTAGCGAGGGTTTGAGTTTTCTGTGGATCGTCGACTTCCCGATGTTCCATGGCACCAACGACGCCGGCCACCCGGTTCCGGCCCACCATGCCTTCACCCATCCCCACGTTGATGACATCGAGAAGCTCGAGACCGATCCATTCTCGGTTCGCGCTCAGGCCTACGACCTGACCCTCAACGGGTGGGAGCTTGGCTCCGGCTCGATCCGGATCCACAAGCCCGAACTCCAGCAGCGCATCTTCACGTTGCTGGGCATTTCCGCCGACGAAGCGCAGCGCAAGTTCGGCTTCTTCCTCAACCCGTTCAAGTACGGCGCCCCGCCCCACGGTGGCTTCGCCTACGGCATCGACCGTCTGGTGGCCATCCTTGCCGGCGAGGAGAACATTCGTGAGGTCATCGCCTTCCCGAAGACGCAGTCGGGCCTTGACCCCATGACGGGTTCGCCCACGATGATCCCGGAAAAGCACCTCACCGAACTCGGCCTGCGTACCCTTCCGCCCAAGGCGTAAAAGGGCCATCGCCTTCCGTGAGCGTTGGCCGGCCAGCTCGCTCGGGCCAGCTCGGCTCGATTTTCTGCCGGTTTCCTGGCCCAAGACGGGCTTGGGTGGAGGTGGCCAGGGAGCTACTCCTTGGCTGGTTTCGGTGCTTTGGTGGCGGTGGGCTTACCGGCTGCTTTCCATGCGGCGAACCCACCGTCGATGTGGCAGACCTCGTCGGCCGTGAATCCCATCTGCTGCAAGGTGTCGGTGGCCAACGCCGAGCGCCAACCACCGCCGCAGAACAGCACCAGCTCTTTTCCTTCGCCGAACACGGGCTTGTAATACGGGCTGGTCGGGTCGACCCAGAACTCCAGCATTCCCCGGGTGGCGTGAAACGCGCCAGGAACCACGCCTTCACGCTCAAGCTCGCGCAGGTCCCGCAGGTCGACGAACAAGACAGATGCGTCGGCCAGTTTGGCTTCGGCTTCGTCGACGCTGAGCGTGCGGATCCGCGCCATGGCGTCGTCGACCAGCATACGGAATCCGCGTTCGAGAGCCATGACGCGTGTCTAGTCGACCGGATCGTCGCCGATGATGCCTTCGGCGAGGCACCAGAGCAACGCCGTGAGACTCAGCCCGTTGTCGACCCGACCGGCGCGAATCTCTTCCCGGAGGATGCCGACCGGAACCCATTCGATCCGTTCAGCCTCGGCCGGATCGGACGGCTCACCGACGTAGGTGGCGCCCGTCGCGGCGAACAATTCGAAGCGGTGATCGCCCACGCCGCTGATCGGGGCGTAGGAGCAAAGGTGGGTGAGCGGCCCCGCTGACCAGCCGGTTTCCTCCAACACCTCCCGTGATGCAGCCATCGCGGCATCCTCGCCCGGATCAACCTTGCCGGCCGGGACCTCCCAGCCCCAGGTGTCGGTGATGAACCGGTGACGCCAGAGCAGCAGCACTCCACGATCCGGATCGTGGACCACGACGCCCGTTGCTGGCGCCGGCATGCGCACAACGTGATGGTCGAACCGGACCGCTGGGTGGTCGCCGATGGCGGGGATCTCCACGTCGGTGAGAGCCAAACTCACCCACTCCGACTCATAGAGATTCCGCTCACCGTGAACTGTCCAACGCACGGGTCCAGGCTACGGCCCGCCATGTCAGCCCGACGCGGCGGGGTAGCGCGGCCAATCCTGCGCAGATCGGGGCTGTTGGCGCGCAGATCGGCTGAGAATCGGTGATTTTCGGCGAAATCGAAGCGATCTGAGCTGTGCGGCCGCTGATCTGCGCTGGAGGTCGGGGTGGATCTGCGCTGGTGGTCGGGGTGGATCGGCGGGGGCCGTCGAGGATGGAGCGGTCGGGCAGGATTGGGGGTGTGCCTGCCCGTCCCGATGACAACGACGACCTGTTTTCGGCGGGGATGCGCGAACGGCTGGAGCGCCAGGCGCCGCTTGCCGCTCGGCTTCGGCCGAAGACTCTCGACGAGGTCGTTGGTCAGGACCACCTTCTCGGCCGCGGGCGTCCGTTGCGGCGCCTCATCGAGGCTGACCGGATTTCGTCAGTGATCCTGTGGGGTCCGCCGGGCACGGGAAAGACGACGCTCGCCTCGCTGATCGCCTCGGCCACGTCGAAGCGGTTCGTGCCGATGTCGGCGGTCACCGCGGGGGTCAAGGACGTGCGCGAGACCGTCGAACTGGCCCGTGAAGAACTGCGACTGCACCAGCGGGGAACGATCTTGTTCCTCGACGAGATTCACCGCTTCAACCGGGCCCAGC
>JAYSTV010000463.1:0-6200 GCA_043719425.1 Acidimicrobiia bacterium
AGGAAATCACCCGCACGCGGCCGGTTCGGGGGTTGACCTCGACCGTCGCTCCGTCGGGAAGATCAAGCGCACCACGGGCGCCGACCACAGCCGATATACCGAGTTCGCGGGCCAAGACCGCGGCATGTGACAGGACCCCACCGTCGGCGGTGATCACGGCGCCGGCGATCGAGAGCACGCTGTTGAACGCCGGTGAGGTTGCGCGCACCACGAGCACGTCGCCCGGTTCGAGGGCCATGATCGCCTCCTCCGGCGACGTGGCTCGCCGAACCTTTCCGACGTAGATCTCGGTGCCGATGCCCACACCTTCGAACGGGTCTCGATGCGTGGTCCCGTCCATTCCGAGGTGGGTTACCGCGGTTTGCACCATGGCCACCATGTCGGGAAGCGGCTTCGGCAACACGTCGAGTGGCGCAGCCGGTTCGCTGGGGCCCAGGGTGATGGGTGGGTCGAGCAGGCGTGACGCCTCGCGAGCACGCGCTCGCTCAGCCAGCGCTGTAGCCCCGGGTCCACCGGTGGTGCAGAGCGTGCGCGCTTCGTCGGCCGTCACGATCAGGGCATGAGTTGGTTCGTGCACATACGATTTCTCGTGAAGTCGCCGTCCCGCCTCGAGGAGGGCATGACGGAGGAGGCCGAGCGGCCATTCGATGGTGTTGGGACCGTTGTCGTCACGAAGGTCCATGAGCGCGCGAGCATCGGCCAAGAGCTCGTCAAATGTGGGTTGCTCGGCGGCGGGAACCGTTGCTCGCAGCGCAGCCGCCACGGCCGCATGATCGCTTTCCGGGCGGACCACAGCGTCGTTGATGCTGGCGAGAATGGTCGATGGAAGTTCGCGCAGCGTGAAACCATCGAGGTCGTAGCTCGTGACGAGGTGATCGCCATGCGCCGTCAGGTGCTCGTCGAGAAGCCGCGATGCCTCGGGCGAGGCGCCACGGACGTCACCCAGGGAGGATGGTCGCACGCCCCGAGCTTCGAGTTCGGCGCGAAGTTTCGCGAGATGACGCACCGGCGCCGAGGTGGATGGTGATGCGCCGGCCAACGCGGCGAGCGCCGCTTCCGGTGTCCCGCCCCAGCCGATCACCCGCCACAGGTAGTTGGCGAGTGGGCCGAGGTCATAGCCGTGGAGCCAGAAGTGTCGCTCGTGATTGTGGGCGCAATGACCGAGAAGGTCGCTCACGTGGCGATCAAGTTCGTCGTCGGTCAGCGTGCGAAGGTCAACGGCTTGGAAGCGCGAGTTGGCGGCCACGATCTCGGGCCGTAGCTCGTCGGCCCAACGTTGCTTCACCGCCAGCCACGGCCGACCCTGCTGCGTGGCCGTGGCTGTCTTCGCTCGCCGACGGAAGGCCGGATGCATGTGGGCGACGAGCTTGAGGATCGCTTTGGGCGGCAGTGGCCGCGGGGCCTTCTCGGGCCCGATGAGCGGCAGCAGCCGGGTGTACATGAACCCGTTGACGAAGCGGGCGCGCAAGGCGTCGGCCGGGGTGCCGAGTTCGGCGAACACGCGACGCATGCCTGCTTCCATCGACTGTTCGATGAGCCACTGTGCAATGGGCGTGGCGGCACTGGAATAGTGCGACCGATCGAGGTTCCACTGACCGTGACCCGGCGGGGTGAACGCGCTGCTGGTGATCGTCATGTCGTATGTTCCCAGCGAACTCCGCGAGGTACCAACTATTTCTGAAACGGCTGCCGATAACCTGCGGGCATGAAGTTCTCCGTGTGGCCCATGTACCAGCGACCGTGGGACGAGCTCATCGCGTTCGCCCGACATGCCGAGGCGGGCGGTTGGCACGGACTTTGGTACGCCGATCACTACATGGGCAACACCGGCACGGCGGAGATCTCCGACGAAGGGGGCCTCGAATGCTGGGCGGCCATCGCCGCGCTTGCCGGGGCGACCTCGACGATTCGGTTGGGCACCTTGGTGTCGCCCACCACGGTGCACCATCCGGCGATCCTGGCCAACCGGGCGGCGTCGATCGATCGCATCTCCAACGGTCGGCTCATCCTCGGTATCGGGGCCGGTTGGCAGATCAACGAGCACGCCGCCTACGGCATCGAGTTGTTCGAGCCCGGTGACCGGGTCACTCGCTTCGACGAGGCCATCCAGATCCTGCGCTCCATGCTTTCGCAGCCCCGCACTACGTTTGCCGGGAAGCACTTCACCATCACCGATGCGCCGTGTGAGCCCAAGCCGATGCAGCAGCCGCTGCCGATTCTTGTGGGTACCTCGAGCCCGCGGATGAGCCGCATCGCCGCCCGCCATGCCGACGAGTGGAACGTGTGGGGAACACCCGAGCGCGTCGCCGAGGCCGTCCCAGTGATCGACGCGGCGTGCGACGCAGTCGGCCGGGACGGAGCGACGCTCCGCAAATCCACCCAGGCCATGGTCTTCATGACCGACGACGCCGACAAGGCGGCCAAGATCCGCGCCAACGCATCGGCCGACCGCACGCTCATCGGAAGCACGGCGTTTCTCGTCGACCAGATGGGCCGCTACGCCGAGCTCGGCATGGACGAATTCATTCTCCCTGATTTCACCCTCGGCCGGACCACCCAGGAGCGCTTCGACGCCTACGACCGCTTCGCCGCGGAGGTCGTCGCCCAGCTGTTCTGACCAATTCGCCACCGGCGCCGTTCGCGCCCGACCGGTCCTACGATTTCCGTATGCGTTGTTTGCCTGCTCTCGTTGGATTTGGTCTCGCCGTCGGGTCGGTGTTTGTTCACCCGTTGTCGGCTTCAGCCCAGCTGTCCGGCCCCCGCAAGCTCACCTACAAACTGGTCGACAACGCGTATCAGCCGAAGTCCATGCTGAAGGTCCGTAAGGGCACGACGGTTGTGTTCACGTTCGTGAACAAGGGCAAGGTCCTCCACGAAGCCCTGGTGGCCACGCCGGCCGAGCAGAAGGCGCACGACAAGGAAATGGTTGCCATGGGGGCCATGGCAATGGCCGACGAACCAGATCGGGTCAGCATGAAAGCGGGTCAGACGAAGACGCTGACCTACAAGTTCGACAAGAACGGCACCTTCGAGATCGGTTGCCATCAGCCAGGGCACTACAAGGGCGGGATGAAGGTCACCATCCAGGTCAGCTGACGGCCTACGCCCTCGACGACAGCTTCGTAGCCGTCTACGTCCTCGTCCGCCGATCAGGATGAGCGAACACGGCGGACTTGCGGTCGTGCATTTCGGCCGTCCAATTACCGACGAAGAAGTGGGCGACGTCCTTGACGACGAGCGACGTCGTCCTGCTCGACGCCAACGTGCTGAGGTTGGCGACCGTTGCTGGCGGGCTCAAGCAGCTTCGGCATGACGTCGTCGAGCTCCTCAGTACCTGACTGCTAGTCTTTGCGCCGTTCCTTTGGCTGGCTCCCAGCCCGTTGTCCGCTTTTGAGTGGACCGGTGACTGGGCGGACGCAGCACTCCCGGTGCTGATCCGGCGAGCCAAAAGGTGTCACCCAAGAAAGAACCACCATGTTTGATAAAGCAGCAGTTATTGCCGCGCACCGCACCAGCGAAACCGATACCGGATCGCCCGAAGTGCAGATTGCCATCCTCACGGCGCGGATCACCTATCTCAACGATCATCTCAAGGAACACAAGCACGACCACCACACCCGTCGTGGCCTGCTCATGATGGTCGGTCAGCGTCGTCGGCTCCTCGACTATGTCCGTAAGAACGACGTCGAGCGCTACCGTGGCATCCTCGCCACGCACGGACTTCGTCGCTAGTTCTCAGTTCTTCGGGCGGCCAATGGGCCGCCCGATGCGCATTGCGGCCGATTTTCGGGCGTAGGCGGCCGGACCCCAGGGTCCACCAACCCGTTCTCGGCGTACGGGAAACTTCACACGCCGAACCAACAACATCAACCGGCAGTACCCCGAGCCACGCAACTTGACGATGGGGTCGGCTGCCAGTTGTGGACATCTGCGGACGCGCTGCGTCCAGGGCGTCGACAACTGGGAACCGGCCCACCCTGCCCGGGGTACTCCACGCACGGCACCGCCTTACCCCCGCGTTTCGCGGGCTCGGTGGCGTGCACCATTTCAAGGAGTACAACTCATGGCTGACGCCAAATCCGTCTCAACGACGGTCACCGGGACCGACAAGGTCCTCACTTTTTCTACGGGCAAGCTGGCCCAGCAGAGCCAGGGCGCAGTAGTCGCCACGCTCGGCGGCACCTCGGTGCTGACCACCGCCAACGCCGCCAAGGGCGTGCGTGAGGGTATCGATTTTTTCCCGCTCACCATCGACGTCGAGGAGCGGGCCTATGCGGCCGGCAAGATCCCCGGCTCGTTCTTCCGTCGCGAAGGTCGCCCGACCGACGCCGCGATTCTCACGTGTCGCCTCACCGACCGTCCGCTGCGTCCGGCCTTTCCGGCCGGCTTCCGCAACGAGACCCAGGTCGTGATCACCGTCATCGGTGCCGACCAGATCAATCCTCACGACGTGCTCTCCATCAACTCGGCCTCGGCCGCGCTGATGATCTCGGGCATCCCGTTCGAGGGCCCCATCGGGGCCGTGCGCATCGCGTATTCGACTGAGGGCGAGTGGATTCCTCACCCGACGTTCGAAGAGGGTGCGGCCAGCACCTTCGAGCTCGTCGTCGCCGGTCGTCTCGTCGAAGACGGCGAGTACAAGGGCGACGTGGCCATCATGATGGTCGAGGCCGGTGGCACCGAGACCGCCTGGGCGTCCTACGAAGCCGGCGCCCCCAAAGTCACGGAGGCCGTCGTTGCCGATGGCCTCATGGCCGCCAAGACGTGGATCAAGGAGTCGATCGCCCTGCAGAAGGAGCTCGTCGCCGTCGCCGGTTCACGACCCACGATGAGCTACAACCCTGTCTTCGACTACGGCGACGACGTGTTCGCCGCCGTCGAGAAGGCCGGCAAGAAGATCCTCGAGCCGGTCACCAAGATCATCATCAAGGCCGAGCGCAATGCCGCCACCGATGCGGCCACGGCCGAGATCATGGCGTCGCTCTCGGGAGACTTCCCGGGCCGCGAAAAGGAAATCAAGGAAGCCGTACGTTCGCTTACGAAAAAGATGGTCCGTGCTCGGGTCGTCAAGTCCGGCGTGCGTATGGACGGTCGCGGTCCCAAGGACCTCCGTCCGGTCAGCGCCGAAGTCGGCATCCTCCCCACGGCTCACGGCACCGGCCTGTTCCAGCGTGGCGAGACCCAAGTCATGAACGTATGCACGCTTGCTATGCCGAAGATGAACCAGATGCTCGACACGCTTGAGCCGGTCACCAAGAAGTACTTCATGCATCACTACAACATGCCGCCGTCGGCCAACGGCGAGACCGGTCGTGTCGGTTCGCCGAAGCGTCGCGAGATCGGCCATGGCAAGCTCGCCGAGCGGGCCCTGTTGCCCGTTGTGCCTTCGCAGGAGGAGTTCTCCTACGCGCTTCGTCTCGTGTCGGAAGTGTTGGCCTCGAACGGTTCCACTTCGATGGGCTCGGTCTGTTCGGCCTCGCTGTCGCTGATGGACGCCGGGGTGCCGATCAAGGCGGCCGTGGCCGGTATCGCCATGGGCCTGATCTTCGACGATGGCAAGTACACGACTCTCACCGACATTCTCGGTTCCGAGGATGCGTTCGGCGACATGGACTTCAAGGTTGCCGGTACGTCGGAGTTCGTCACCGCTCTACAGCTCGACACCAAGATCGACGGCATCCCGACCGATGTTTTGGCGGCCGCCCTCCAGCAGGCTAAGGAAGCGCGCTTAGCAATTCTCGAAGTCATGAACGAAGCGATCTCGGAGCCTCGCTCTGAGGTCAACGACTCGGCGCCGAAGATTGTGTCGTTCCAGATCCCGATGGACAAGATCGGCGAGATCATCGGCCCGAAGGGCAAGGTCATCAACGCCATGCAGCAGGAGACCGGCGCCGACATCAGTGTCGACGACGATGGCCAGATCGGCACCGTCTCGATCGGCTCGACCAACAGCGCCGCGGTGGCCGAGGCTCGTCGTCGCATCGAATTGATCCTCGATCCGCCAAAGGCCGACATTGGAGCCGTGTACATGGGCCGGGTCGTCTCCACGACCAAGTTCGGTGCCTTCATCAACATCCTTCCGGGACGCGATGGACTGCTCCACATCTCCAAGATCGGTAAGGGTCAGCGCGTCAACAACGTCGAAGACGTGTTGGCGCTCGGTGACACCGCCGAGGTGCGCGTCGACGATATCGACGCGC
>JAYSTV010000464.1:0-6163 GCA_043719425.1 Acidimicrobiia bacterium
ATGGAGAAGAGCGATCCGATAAGGAGATGACCAAGCGGGAATCCCTGGTCGAAACCAAACCAGCGCGCGCAGGCACCGATGATCACGAGCCGGATCTGATTGGCAACGATGAGCAACACGGCACACAAGGTCACGGCGGTGATGGCTCGGGTGATCGAGACGGTGAGCGCACGACCAGGGCGGCGGCGAACAGCAATGGCACCGTGAGCAACATCGCGCCACACTGCGTTGTCACTGCGAACCTGATCGGCACGCCGGTCCCCATCGTGAGGAAGTGAGACCCCTCCAGGTGGCGCGCCGGCCCCATACCAAATCGGGTGAACGTCCACGGCGCCACCGTTGCTTCGACGTTGCGAAAGAACGGAGCGGCGGCCACTGCACCTCCGGCGGCGAGGACGAAGATCGCCGATACGATGCCGCGCCCGGACGAGATCGGCACCAGCTGACCTCGTCCGGGCGTCGACCGACCCTGTTCGATTCGTCATCGCTTTGGCGGTTGTTGCGGGGCTCGTCGACTGGGCGGGTCGAGTTCCCGAGTCGGCAACTCGGCAACACGGCGTCCGAAGAACACGAGCGCGAACCCGGCGGCGAGCAACGTCACGCCGACGCCAAGCAAGACGAGCGTCGTCGCGCCGGTGTACGCCGGCGTCTGACCGTCACAACAGCTCCTAGGCCCAGGAGACCAGCTCCTACGCCGACCGTTGAGTCAACAATCGGCACGTTGCCGCCGGCGGCGACGACGATGGTCACGTCCGGACACGCGGAGAGATCGGTATAGGCGGGATTGCTGGTGGAAAGTACATAACTGCCCGGTGTCGTGGGGGCAGCAAAAGAAACCTGGAGAGAATTGAAAATGGCACCGTATGCAACGCCCCCTGCGTAGAGCCTCCAGTATCTGAAGTATGCCTGCGACCCTCGTTCGGTCTGCATTGCGCCGAAACACGCAGAGTCCGACGTCACGGTGACGGTGCCACCCGGCGCAACCGGATTCGGCGTGATCGAACACCACCACGGGAGAATTACCAATTCACGTGCGTCGGGGGGCAGCAAGGGCCCCAGCGACGGTTGTTGCGAGTTCGGTTCGGTTCTTCACGCCGAGGCGGCGGTAGGCGCTCTGTAGGTAATGGTCGACGGTCTTCACGCTGAGGTGGAGTTCGGCGGCGATTTGTCGGCTGGTTCGTCCGGAGACGACGGCGAGGGCGACGGCGCGTTCTTGGGGTGCGAGGAGTTCAAGCACGCGTGGCGCCTCGGCGGCGGTGCGGGTGTCGTCGGTATGCACCGTTTCGGTGGTGCCGTTCCGACGTGATGCGCGTTCGGCCCAGACCGACGCGCCAAGTCGGAGGAACAGGCGGCGGGCATCGGCCTTGTCCTGCGGACGGCCTCGCATCAGCAAGGTGCGGGCGACCTCGAACGGCATGCCCAGGCTTTCGAAATGGGAAAGGGCGTTCTCGAAGTGTGCGTTTGCCGCGTCGTGTCCGTCAGCAAGTTGTCCGAGTGTCCGGGCGACGACTCCTCGCACCCAGCGACGATTTCCTTCTTCACCGAGTTTCGACAGTTGGCGGACAACTTCTGCCGCTTCGTCGTGACGGCCGACCCGAACGAGCGCGTCGAGGTAGTCGCTCTGCCACGGAAAGTATTCCGGTTCGCGAAACCCCATCCGTGCCGTGAGAACGGCGACCCGGTCGAGGTGGGCGAGGGCCTTCTCGTCGTGGCCAAGAGAAAGTTCGAGATGACCGAGCGACGCGTTGCCCATGGCCACGATCAATGGCACGTCGGCGGCGACGGCTACCGGCAGGCCGAGACCCAGCAGCTCGCGGGTCTCGTCGACTCGGCCCATCGTGGCGAAGAGCTGGGCCGTGAGGATCCTCATCCAGGCGAGGGTTATCGGCGGCGAATCGGAATCATCGAGCAGCGTCGCACTCAGGGCGTAGGCCTCGTCCCAGCGCCCCCGCCGCCAACATAGCGAGGCCAGCAGCAGGCTCGTCGACGCCGCCGATAAACGGGCACCCATCGCCCGCGTGGTGCTGAGAAGGGTACGGATCAGCGGTTCGGCGTCATCCCAACGCTCAGCACACACCCATGTGGTGGCGAAGAGTTCGGCGAGATGTACTCCTGCCCACGACTTCTGTTCGAGAAGGATGCGCATGAGAGGTTCCAGCGGACCGATCCGCCGGTCGTATTCCTCCCATTCACCGATCATGAAGGTGTTCCATGCCAGCGCCGCGCTGGCGGTGGCGGCGCTCACCATGTCGTTGTTGTCGGTGGCCAACCGCTCGGCATCGCGTCCCCGATCGATCGCCGCCGCCAGGTCGCCGTCGAGGTAGCCGTTCGTCGACGCCGCGGCAAGGGCGGTGGCCGCTCGTGAGGGATCGATGGTGCGCATCGCGGTCGCTACCCGCACCAGTCCACGCACGGCGTCCTTGGGTGAGGTGCTCCACGTGGAGATCCGGGATTGGAGCGATCGTGCGTCGGCCTCGTCGTGCGGATTCGTGGCGTAGCGAAGGGCGTCCTCGAGCGTACGGAAAGCTCCTGCCGCATCGCCGTGGTCGAACATCGCGTCGGCGGCTCGAATGAAGAGAGCCGAGCGCAACTCCTGACGCGAATGCAAGGCCGCCGACCGCATCCACGCGTTGGCGGCTTCTACCAGGGCTCCACGGCCGTGCGCCCGGTCGCCGAGAAGGCCGATCGCCTCGGCGGCAACATCGTCGGTCCCGTCCGCCCCGAACGACAGGTGCACGGCGGCCCGGTCGTGCAGGCCCGCTTCGACGCATGACATTGCCACCGCACGGTGTACCGCTCGTTCGTCGGCCCGGGAGGCCGCAAGAAGAACCGCGGCGCGCAGGAGCGGGTGTCGGAACGCAACGTGCGACTCATGACTACGGGCGTCGACCGCAAACGTGACGAGCCCGAACGTTTCGGCCTGCCTGAGCGCGTTGCGAAGGCTCGGTCGTCCCAGTCCGGCCAGGATGGCAACGTCACTGCACACGGCCGCGCAAAGGGCCGCGGCCACCACTTCTGGCGGCAATTCCGCAATCTGCTGGCGGTACACATCGGGAAGGAGCAGGGCGATGTCGGTCGGGTCGAGACCCGCATGGCCGCTTCGCCGTCCGACCTCAGCGATCGCCAACGGCAGACCTCCGCAGTGGAGTGCCCAACGCGCTGCCTGCATCGGTGAGCAGCCGGCCTCGACCAATGCGGCGATGGATTCATGTTCGGTCAGCGTTTCGACGTGGAGGGTGTCGACTCCCTCGATGGCGCGGTGGCGAGCCGCGTCGATCGACTGTTCGAGCGACACGCCATAGGGCGCGTCGGATGAAGGACGGTGGGCCAGGAGCACCGCCACGCGATCGGCAACGACATGGCGGGCAACGTGGCCGATGACGGCAATGCTTGATCGGTCCGCCCACTGCACGTCATCGATGACCACGAACAACGGCGATGAACGTCCCGCTCGTGAGAGCAACTCCAAGACCTCGGCGGCAACGGCCAACGCCGATGGCGGCGAATCCATCGGAGAGATCCCCAACGCCGCGCGCAGTACCGGGAATGCGTCGGCCGGCAATCCCCGACGCAACTCGGGAGCGAGCAGTGAACCGAGAATGGCAAACGGAAGGTCGGCTTCGACAGGAACGCCGGTCGCAATTCGCACATCGAACCCCCGCCGTTCCGCCAGGCCTGCGGTGTGCCGTATGAGGGCGGTCTTGCCGACGCCGGGCACACCACTGAGGGCGAGCGCGCCGCCCTTTCCGTCGTGCGCACGATCAAGCAGGCTGCTGATGGCGCGCAGCGGGGAAGTCCGGCCGATGAGCGCGGGCCCTCCTTGGCTTTCGTCCCGACTCCACTCCGTCACGCTGGCCCCGTCTGTCGGACACGATTATGCAGTAGGAAGTGTCGGCGTTCCCAAAGTTGGCGCCGCGTGGAGAATGGATCTGTCATGAGTACCCCCCAGCCCACCGTGATCGGAACGCCAGCATGGAAAGAAGTCGGACAACACGCTCGCCGACTTGAGGGGGTGCTTCTCCGGGACTTGTTTGCCGTCGACCCCACTCGTGGTGAGACGTACACCGCCACCGGCGTGGACCTGTTCGTCGATTACAGCAAGCACCTCGTCGACGCTGATGCGCTTCGGGCGCTGCTGGCCCTCACCGACGCCGCCCAGCTACGGTCCCAGATCGAGGCGATGTTCACCGGCGAACACATCAACATCACCGAAGACCGAGCCGTTCTCCACACCGCTTTGCGGGCACCGAAGGGCTCGTCGCTGGTCGTTGATGGTGTTGAGGTGATCGCCGACGTGTACGCGGTGCTGGATCAGATGGCATCGTTCGCCGAACAGGTACGAAGCGGCGAGTGGGTCGGTGCCACCGGACTGCGGATTGCCACCGTTGTGAACATCGGCATCGGGGGCTCCGACCTCGGGCCGGCCATGGCCTACGACGCGCTCGCCGCCTTTCGACAGGACGGTCTTCAGTGTCGATTCGTTTCCAATGTCGACGGGGCCGACCTCTGGGGCGCGGTTCGCGACCTCGATCCCGCCACGACGATGTTCGTTATCAGCTCCAAGACCTTCACCACGATTGAGACGCTGACGAATGCGCGCTCAGCGCGCTCGTGGCTCGTCGATGCGCTCGGAGAAGCGGCCGTGGCCAAGCACTTCGTCGCGGTGTCGACGAACACCGCGAAGGTCGCCGAGTTCGGCATCGACACCGCCAACATGTTCCGTTTCTGGGACTGGGTTGGCGGTCGGTACTCGTATGACTCGGCGATCGGCCTGTCGCTGATGATTGCGGTGGGGCCAGACAACTTTCGCTCGATGCTCGAAGGCTTCCACGCCATGGACGAACACTTTCGCACCGCTCCGTTCGCCCAGAACTTGCCGGTGCTGCTTGGTCTCCTTGGCGTTTGGTACGGCAACTTCTTCGGCACCCAGACTCACGCGGTTCTTCCGTACAGCCACGAGCTGAGCAAGTTCGCCGCCTATCTGCAGCAGCTCGACATGGAGAGCAACGGCAAGTCCGTGGACCGAGCAGGCGTTCCGATCGCTACACAAACCGGATCGGTCGTCTGGGGCACTCCGGGGACAAATGGTCAGCACGCGTACTATCAGCTCATCCACCAGGGCACGATTCGCATCCCCTGTGACTTCATCGGCTTCGCTCGTCCGAACCACGGGCTCGACGTTCACCACGACTTGCTCATGGCCAACTTCTTCGCCCAGACCGAAGCATTGGCGTTCGGCAAGACGTCGGATGAAGTGCGGGCCGAAGGCGTGGCCGAACATCTCGTGACCCACAAGACGTTCGCCGGCAATCACCCGTCGAGCACCATCATCGCTCCTCGGCTCACCCCCCACGTGCTCGGTCAGCTGGTGGGCCTCTACGAGCACAAGGTCTTCACCCAGGGGGCGATCTGGAACGTGAACTCGTTCGACCAGTGGGGTGTGGAACTCGGCAAGGTATTGGCGACACGCATCGCCGGCGAGCTCGCTGCGGCCGATGACTCTGGCCTCGCTCACGACTCCTCGACGAACGCACTTCTGCGGCGCTACCGCGCCATGCGGTAGCCGCTCTTACCGGACGAACACCGGACGTTCGGCGGTGGAGCGGGCTGCGTCGAAGGCATATTCCGCACCGGCGAAGTTCGGGAGATCGTCCGACGAGGTAATACGTTCGCGTATCAACCAGCTCGACATGACGCCCCGGGCCTTCTTGGCGAAGAAGCTGATGATCTTCGGCTCGCCACCGTCTTTGCGATCAAGGAACACCGGCGAGATGACCGGGGCCTTGAGCTTGGCCGGGCGCACCGCGCCGAAGTACTCCTGCGATGCCAAATTCACCAGCACTCGTTCTCCTGGGCTCTTCTTCAGAGCGAGACGAAGCACATCGGTGATCTCGTCGCCCCAGAAGTCATAGAGGTTGTGTCCCTTTTCGGTCTTCAACCTGGTCCCCATCTCCAACCGATACGGCATCATGAGGTCGAGGGGGCGGAGCACGCCATAGAGACCGGAGAGGATTCGGAACGTCGTTTGGGCGTGGGCGAAGTCGTCGTCAGTGAACGTGGCCCGGGCCGCCATGCCGTCGTAGACGTCGCCGTTGAAGGCCAGCAGGGCTTGCCTCGCATTGCGCTTCGTGAACGGAAGCTCAAAGTCTCGGTAGCGATCCAC